>JANQQY010000292.1 GCA_028284845.1 Spirochaetales bacterium | reverse complement strand
CAGCCTGAGATCAAAGAGGCTCTCGGATTCCGCGTCGGGAAACCTGCTTGCGCCCGCTTTGTACGCCGGTGGGTTGGCTGCGAACTGCGCCCGATCGATCAGACGGTGGATAATCGTCTCTTCAAGCGCCTCCAACCGGGCTGCAATGACCGCTAGATCAAGGCCAGACATGCGCTCACAGTAGCCGTGACGCGCACTGCGAGCAAGTAAGTTCTTGAGTGGCAAGGAGTGCGCACCACTCGTATACTTGAGTAGGACCACATATGACGGAAGTAAAAGCCTATCAGGAACTCCCTCGGGGTGGCTACGTAGTAGAGACGTCTGAGGGCCCTATCCAGTTTGGTGCGCCGCCGGAGACCATCAAGGACTCGCTTCGGACGGAGCGCGGCGTGCCTGAGATTTTTGTGCTGCCCAGGCAGATGTTTAACTGGAACAAGGGCATCAATGTCGCGGACATGGAGTTCCCGATCTACTATCACTTTTTTATCCGCGGCCAACGCCCGCTCATCTGTGGGACGATGGAGCAGGCTAGGCTCCTTGCTACCGCTCTCCAAGAGGCCGTCTTTGGTCCAAAAGACTTCGATCTGCGAGACGACTCGATCGATATTGGCGATCAGGTCTTTGTGCCGGACATCACCGGTGAGTTGAAGTTCTTTCGCGGCGATCTCTCACTCAAGAGCCTTTTCCGGTATCGTCCCTTCCAAGACGGGGTCCTCTCGATTGGCTCTGTGACGATTACCATTGACGAGAACGAGAACTACGTTGTTCGTGATGGGGACAATCATGTTGCCACCGTTCCCGGCAAGGTGAGCTACACGGCTCGCTTTGACGCGGTCACCGCCCTGCCTGAGCCATTTAAGCCGCCACGGTTCGGGGTGACCTGCCTTGGACCGAGTCACGGGTTTGATCCAAACGACAACACCTCCGGGTTTATCATTTGGCTCAACCACAATGGAATCATGGTTGATCCGCCCGTGAACTCCACCGAGTGGCTCCTCAAGTCGAACGTCAATCCAAAGTTCATAGACAGTATCATCCTCACGCATTGCCACGCCGATCACGACGCAGGCACTTTCCAGAAAATTCTCGAAGAGACTCGAGTCACGATCTACACAACCCAGACGGTCATGGAGAGCTTCCTACGCAAGTACTCCGCCTTCTCCGGTGAGTCGCCGGCCTACCTGCGTCGACTCTTCTCGTTCCAACCCATCTACATCGGTCGCCCGGTAACGATTCACGGCGGCGAGTTCGACATCTTCTACGCGGTGCACTCCATTCCCACGATGGGGTTCCGGCTGAGCTTCCAGGGAAAGAGCTTTGTCTATTCCTCAGACCACCAGGGAGATCCCGAAGTCCAGAAGACAATGCTTGAGAAGAAGCTCATTACGGATGAGCGATTCAAGCAGCTTCAGAATTTCCCCTGGGAAAGCGACGTGATCTATCATGAATCGGGGATCGCGCCGCTCCACACTCCGCTCACCTTTCTCGCGCAGCTGCCGGAAGATGTTCAATCCCGGATAGTTGTCTATCACATTGCCCAGAACGATTTCGACAAGGTCGAATCGAAGGGTCTTCAGCGCGCGACGTTTGGAATCGAGAACACGCTCTACTTTGAGACCGAATCCTTTGCCTTTGAAGACGCCTACCGTGCGCTCGACGTGCTCAAGCGGCTCGACTTCTTTGAGTCGCTTCCGGTCAAGAAGGTTCAGGAGTTCCTAAGTATCATCGAGCGGCGGCACATCGCCCGCGGTGAGAAATTTATTGAGCGGGGCACAAAGGGCGATCACTTCTACATCATCGAGTCCGGGAATGCCAGTATCATTGCCGAGGGCCTCTCGCGAGGGAAGCAGATTGGGGCATATGAGTACTTTGGCGAGATCGCCGTCCTCACAGGGAGCACGCGCAAGGCTGACATCATCGCCGACACGGAGATGGAGTGCTACGTCATCCAGAAAGACCGATTCGTGAACTTCATTACGGGTACGGAGTTCGGCCGCGTCCTGCAACGGATCATGGATCGTCGCGACAACCGAAAGTGGCAACTCCTCACTGAGAGTGAGACGTTCGCCGGGCTCTCCGACTACCAGCGAATGTGGATCGAGAGTTATCTCGAGCCCGTCACGTTTGCGAACCCCGGAACAATTGTCTCGGAGGGCGAGCGCCTTCCTGGGCTGCACATTCTGACTTCAGGGACGGTTGAGGTGAAGGACGGCCCCGGTGAGGGTCAATCACTCAAACGGGGTCAGACGATTGGACTCCTGCATCAGATCATGAGGGACGAGCCCTCGCGGTACTCCTTCTCCCACGTTGAGCCGGTAGAGACGATGTTCATGGCCAGAAAAGACGCCTTGGAACTCATCGACCGCAATCCCGGCCTCGCGATGCGGATTGGCGATTCAGTAGAGTAGGTTGTCTCGACCGACCGGCTCTCATGTGCCGGAGCCTGCGTTGGGCTACAAGGGGCGCTGCTGGAACTCCGGGAGATCAAGGTAGGCAACCGCCTCAGCTGAGAACGCACACAGAGACCTGATACCTTCTTCTACGGTGCGACCTCTGAGGTGTTGCTCCCTGTCGATGCTTGAGTAGTCGAGCTTCTCGTCAGGATTCTGGCAGAAGAGGCCATCGGACTCCATGTCCTGAATCAGCTCTTTCGAGAATCGGACCAGCCTCCTGAAGAACCACTCGATCTCAATGAGGACGGTGTGCTGCATCTCAACCTTTCGTTTGAGAATGTCAGCCTCGTATTGCTTCGAGTAGCTCCCATTTAGGATGCGGTCCGCTTCACTGCGGTAGTTTTCGAGGCTCCGCTCGACTTGGTGATAGAGGTCGTAGAACGAGTCGCGTTCAACCGAATATTTGACGTCGAGTCGCATCTTTCGGCTTGTGAACATCCCCAGAAACTCGGCCTCGAAGAACTCCAGGTAGAGAATCGATGCCCGGATGTCGCGCTCGAGATGGCCTGTCTTTCGAAGCGCATCGGGATGCTTCTGGTAGATATCGTTGAGTATGGGGTACTCATCTTCCGGCGCCTCAGATTCCGCGTCGGCGGCGACCTCCTCCGGATCATCCTCGAACAGGGTATCGAGTTGCATCCTCTCCTGCTCGAGTTTGCTGAGTTCGTCCGCGATCGAACTCTGTTGGAACTT
>JANQQY010000242.1 GCA_028284845.1 Spirochaetales bacterium | reverse complement strand
CTTTTCAACCGGATTCTTGGGCGTCGCAAGGCGATCACCGGCCCGCCTCCCGGTGTTACCCGCGATCCCGACGCCGTCCGTGCTCAGATTGGCGATCGTGATGTTCGACTCGTTGACACCGGCGGATACACGACCGATTCGGACCCACTCGCACGCGCCATTTCCGAGAGGGCGCTCCGCGAACTTGGCGACGCCGATGTGGTGCTCTTTGTCGCGGATGCGGCTGGCATCACGGCGTTGGATGAAGTCTTCCTGGAGCAACTTCGGCCGTTCGCGGCCAAGCTCGTGCTGGTGGTAAACAAACTCGACACCGCCGCACGCGACGATCAGGTCTGGGATTTCTACCGATTGGGGATCGAATCGGTGGTTGGTGTGTCGGCGGCACACGGCCGCGGGATGGATGAACTCGAGGAGGTCGTGCTGAGCCGACTCCCCAGCGAGCTGGCCGTCGGTGGCCTGGAATCAGAGGTCTCCGGTAGCGAGCGCACCGTCGCCAACGAGGTCGATGCTCCTGATCATGGCGTCTTGACCGAACCTGAGGGCTCCGCGAGCGAGGTTCTGAACATAGCCGTCCTTGGCCAGCCCAATACGGGCAAGTCGACGCTTGTTAATCTGCTGACAGGGAGCGACGCATCACTGGTCTCGGACGTGCCGGGCACCACTCGTGACGTCATTGAGGGAGAGTTCGAGAGCGCCGGCCAGACGGTGAGGATCCTCGATACCGCCGGAATCAGGCGAAAGAACAAGGTAAGCGAGAATATCGAGTACTACTCGGTGACCCGTGCGATCGACACGATCATGGATGCGGATGTCGTGATCTTGATGGTTGACGCGGAGAAAGGCCTCAGCGACCAGGACAAGAAGATCGCGGCACTTGTTGTTGAGCGGGGCAGGGGACTGGTGCTGGGTCTGAACAAGTGGGACCTGCTTCCGGATATCCCCAACCAGTTCGAAGCGGTGCGTGACCGTATTCTCTTCCTCTTCCCGGTTATCAGCTTCGCGCCCATGGTGAAGCTCTCGGCGCATTTTGGGCGAGGCGTTGACGATCTGCTCGCAGAGGCACGAAAGGTCCATCGCCAGCTCAATCATCGCGTCGATACCGGCAAACTCAACCGACACCTTGCGAAGTGGGTCGAACGAACTCCGCCGCCCGTCCGAGGCAGAGGGCGCCTCAAGATTCGGTATATCACCCAGGTGCAGCGACTCCCGGTCACCTTTATCGCTTTCGTGAATCGCACCAAGGGGTTCCCCGACAGTTACGTTGGCTACCTGAAGAATCAGATCCGTGCCGACTTTGGTCTCTCGAGCATTCCGTTCCGTCTGGAGCTCAGAGAGCGGTGAGTCGCGGGTACTCGTTTGGAGAGGTATGTCGAGCGCTCGAGATCAAACCGCACGTTCTTCGCTACTGGGAACGAGAAATCGACCTGATTAGCCCCGCCCGCGACCACGGGGGCCGTCGTCTCTACTCGGATTCCGACCTTCAATTGCTCTTCAGAGTTCGTTATCTCGTCCAGGTGCGCGACTACTCGGTACGCGCAGCCGGCGCGAAACTCATTCAGGATGCGAATGGAGAGAGGGCGAATGTCAAAGCGCGAATTCACGAGGTTCGTGGTGAGCTCCTCTCGCTCCTTGGCAGAGTTCGTTCGGAAAAAAACGAGGAAAGTGCCGATAGTCGAGGTAATGATTCTGATGATGAGACGTAGCATTGGCGTCGTTCTGTTTACGCTTTTCACCCTCGGTGTCCAGGCGCAGGCGTTTGTTGCCTCCACCCAGATCCCCGAGACCTTCGACATTCGAAGGGAGTTCGCGGAGGCGATTCGCGCGCCGCTCTCGCAGTTCGAACGTCTCCCCTCCCAGGAGTCGGAATCGTTTGTCAGTGGGGCTCGGACGCTTGTGTCCACTCGATCCAATCCCGACCATCGCTACTTGCTCTTTGTCCCGGAGTTCGAAGGCGAGTTCCCCATCTGGAGCGCCGGAACCTACATCGTCCGTCGCCGTGCGCAGGATGGCGCGCTCGATCAGATCAAGATCTTTCTTCGCAGCGATCCCGGTTTTTTTGTCCGTGTCTGGCCGGATGGGGACTCCCGATCGGTTCTGAGCGTCTATCTCGCCGGCGTCCAGCTGCATAGGGCGATCCCGCTCCCCATCCCTATCGAATCAGTGGCGGACGCCCCGTTCGCGGAGTTGGTGACGCTTACCGAACATCAGATCGACTGGAACTATGTCTTCCCCGAGGTCGAAGTCGAACAGAGCCGAGTTGTCGCCCGGATGGCGGATCGGGCGAGATCGATGCTCGGAACGCTTCCGGACGCCGAGGACGGGGCGATGGATGAAAACGGGAACCTCGTCTTTATCGAGTCGCTGGTGCTCCAGGATCAGCAGCCGGGATTCAACTGCTCGGGCTTCGCGAAGTGGATCATCGACGGGCTGCACATGGGTCTCTACGGCTCATTCCTGCCCATCGATCCTTTGAAGACCAAACACCTTGAACTCCGCGGTCATCGCTGGAGCGAGCCGACGGAGGACGCACGCGACCCCTACTTTGGCCTCGATTGGACTCGTAACCTTGCCACGACAATGTTGTCTGCTGCACAGGGAGGAGGCGATGTGCATCCTGAGGCGGCAGATGTTCGAGAGGTTTCCTACGCGACGTACGTTGAGGACGTGGGATTTGCTGTTGATCGGCTCCCCCTCGTGCTCTACGACCTCGCCATCAATGAGCCGGGCCACGTCTACATCGCCTCGTTTAGCCGTGAGTTCGGCAGCCCTCCACTCAACCAACATGTCCACGTTGCCGTCTTTTTTCCCTACATCGACGAGCGAGGAAACTTCTTCGTGGAGGTCATGGAGCGGAACGTGGAAACGAGCCTCGCCTCGGTCGACCGCCGCTATAGAGATGATCACGTTCACCTCGTCCGTGTCCGGGCGAACGATGCATACATGCCCCCCCTCATCGCAAATTGAAGGGTCCCTGACCCTGGGATAGGCTCTTGAACATGAAAAAAAGTGCTCGCGCGCTGATCGTCGCGCTCTGCGTGACCATCGTCGTCTCACCGGTTTTCGCGCAGGAGGCCGACCGCGAACTCTTCACGGAGGCTGAACGCCGGTTCGAGGCGGGCGACTATCAGCTCGCCCTCGATCGATTTGAACGGCTCGTTCAGCGATTTCCCTCGAGCCGATATCTGCCGGACTCACACTACTTTATTGCGCTCTCGTTCTACCGGCTGGGATCCCTGGAGGAGGCGGACGAGCGGTTCGAGCGCGTTGCCACGCGCTTCCGCACGACTCAATACCTCCCACTCGTGCCGCTGTGGCGCGGGCTCATTGCCTACTCGGGTAACTCCTTCGAGGAGAGTGAGCGGTTTCTTCTCGAGTTCCTCGACGGGACCGACGCCGATCGAGATCGCGCTGCGACTCAGCAGGCGTGGCTCTACGCGGCACTCGCGGCGCAGGGCCTTGGAAACGAGGAAGCAACAATCGATCGCCTTGAGGCGCTTTTTGAATCCGGGGCGAATGCCGAGGAGCGAGGCTACGCCACAGCCGTCCTTCTGAGCCTCTACGCAAAGCAGGGGCGCGGAGACGAGTTGCTCTCGTTTCTGGAACGGTTCGATCGCAGTCGGATCGATCCCGAGTATCGCCCCCACGTGACGCTCTACGAGGCAGAGGCGTTTGCCATCGTGGGCGACCTCGAGCGAGCCATCGAAGGCTACCGCGAGAGTGAAGAGGCCCCGGCGGAACTCGCAACGCTCGCATTTCAACGTCTCTTCCAACTCGCTCGTGACCAGCAGATTCCGGAGTCACCGGACGAGGTGCTTCGCCGCGCAGAGCGAGTCCTTGGCGACCGAACCGACGTCCTCGCGGAGTTCTGGCTTCGCGTCGGCATTGACGCCTTCTCCGCCGGTTCTTTCCAGGTTGCAGAGCTCTACTTCCAGCGGATCTGGGACCTTCGCGGTGTTGAGCAGATTCCATCAAGTGTGGCGCTCTACCTCTCGCGACTCCTCGATCGACGCGGCGATCCGGCCGGCGCGGAGTCTGTCTTGAGTGAGTATCTCTCGATCACGACCGACGTCTCAGAAGAGGCGCGTGTTCTGATCGCATTGGGAAACCTTCGCGTGCGGCTGGGCCGTCCTATCGAGGCGGTCGATCCGCTGCGGACCGCGTTTGATCTGGCGGCCGCGACACCGCTTGAGACGAGTGCGGCCTATCAGCTCGCGTTCGCAGAGCATGCCCGCGGCGACTCTGCGGAGGCGCTCACCGTGCTCGATTCTGTGGTGGTGGCCGGGACATCGCTCGAACCTGAGGTGCTCCGACTACGAAGCGTCGCCCTGCAGGCGCTCGGCCGGGAAGCGGAGGCTCTGCAGGCGCTTTTCTCCTACTTGCCGCAGCGCCCGGGTGACTCCCAGGCCACGGTCGAGTATGCACGACTGCTCTTTGCGCTCGATCGTGACGATCGCGTCCTTGACGAGGTCCCCACGATCTTGCAGGTGCTGGAGCGAGAGAGTGCGCTCTCGCCCTCTATGGAGGCTGATCTTCGATATGTCCTTGGTCTTTCGGCGATCAATAGAGCCGAATACGAGCTGGCGGCGGCCGAGATGGGACGGGTCGGTGATCTCACGGCCAATGACACGGCGCGGGAAGAGGTCAACGAACTCGCACGGTTCTATCAGGGATGGGCACTCTATCGCGCCGGGGAGTATGCCTCCGCCTACGTGGTCTTCGAGCGCTTTACTTCGGCCTATCCCGAATCGGCTCGTGCCGGTGAGGCGGCCTACCTCTCCGGGTGGTCGGCGTTTTTTACCGCAGAGTATCGTAACGCGGAGCGCGCCCTCGCGACCGTTTCGACATCTGACGCGGATCTTGCTCGCTCGGCAGAGTTCCTGCTGGGCCGAGTGCTGACTGCTGATCGGCGCTATCAAGAGGCGGCTGTTCAGTTCCGCAGCCTCTATCTCGAACACGAGCGCTCACCACTCGCTGACGACGCTCGCTTTGAGTACGCCGAAGTCCAAGTCCTTCTTGGTCAGACGGATGCCGCCGTTCAGGGATTCAGCGATCTCGTCAACGAGTACCCGCAGAGTGCCCTGGTTGAGTCGGCTGCCTTCCGCCGCGCCGAAGTGCTCTTCGCGGCCGAGCGCTACCGAGAGGCGCAGGCCGCCTACTTCGACTACCGATCAGAGTTTCCAAGCGGCTCGCAGATAGATGCCGCACTCTTCTGGGGAGGTGTTGCGAGTTCGCAGCTCGG
>JANQQY010000237.1 GCA_028284845.1 Spirochaetales bacterium | reverse complement strand
ATCGAGTAGCGTGCTCCGGCATAGTGGAGACGCGATTCGCCCTGTCCACCGCGATAGGTCGCGAGAACCTCTCCGTCGTCGATCGTAAGGACAAAGTGGTGGGCGCTGACCTGCCGAACCACAAACTCGTAGCTGTTTCCTGCGAGGCCAAAGGCCACGGAGAACTCGTCGCTCAGTTGTGAGCTTCGAGGATGTCCGAAGTTGGATATCTGTCTTCTGAAGACCGTGAGTTCGGCCTGCTGATGGGCGAGATAGGCCTCGATCGCAGCGGCGATCAGAGCCGGTGCGGCGCGTTTCTCATCCGGTACAGCCGATTCAAGCGTCGGGCCATCGGACAAGAGCGCTTCAACCCACTTGGTGTGGACGCCACCGGCGATGAGGTCGGGTTGAGCCAGCAACGAGAGCAGGAAGGCCTTGTTCGTGGTGCCGCCGTCAATCCCAATCCGAGTCTCTCGCAGGGCTCGACGGAGGCGGGCAATGGCATCGGCCCGATTCGCCCCGCGCGCTATCACCTTCGCGACCATCGAATCAAAGAGCGACGGAATGGTGGATCCTTGCGCGATGCCAGAATCAACCCGGATGCCCGGTCCGGCAGGTGTGCGGAAGTAGCGAACGTATCCGGGCGCCGGAGTAAAGTCGCGGTCAGGGTCTTCGGCATTGAGGCGTGCCTCAAGGACGACACCACTCGCCGTTTCGCTCGCGAAGTCGAGCTCTTTGCCAAAGGCAACGTCGAGCTGGCCCTTGACGAGATCGATGCCGTAGAGAATCTCCGTGATGGGGTGTTCGACCTGGAGCCGAGTATTGACCTCCATGAAGTAGAACTCGTTCCGGTCGAGATCGTAGAGGAACTCAACGGTCCCCGCGCTCTCGTAGGCGGCGGCCTTCATAAGACGTGCCGCTGCGGCCTCAATCTCGGCGA
The DNA here is from genome assembly GCA_028284845.1 of Spirochaetales bacterium. Classification (GTDB taxonomy): domain Bacteria; phylum Spirochaetota; class Spirochaetia; order DSM-27196; family SLST01; genus SLST01. Next base: position 1,179 of record JANQQY010000237.1, on the reverse strand, counting down.
TCTCTTCCGCGGACATTCCGGGCGGCGGCGTCTCTTCAATGATTTTCTGGTTCCGGCGTTGAACGGAACAATCCCTTACTCCAAAGGTAAATACGTTTCCGTGGCGATCGGTAATGCACTGGACTTCAAGGTGACGGCCGGTCTGAACAAGCCGCTCAATAAAGACAATCTCGTCTCCGGTAATCCGACGGGTCTCCTCACGCGCACTGGTGAGCTGCGATTCGAGTTCGTCCTCCGTCATTACGAAACGAATTCCGCGGCCGCCCCCGGCATGTGCTGCCTTCACGATGACCGGATAGCCAATCTCAGCAGCCATCGCCCGCGCATCGTCAATATCACCGATCTCGCGCTTGCTCCAGGGAAGAATGGGAACACCGGATCGTTCGGCGAGATCCTTCGCGGCAATCTTGTCACCGAGCAAGGCCATGGCGCCGGCATCCGGGCCCAGAAACACTCGGCTGTCGTCAGCGATCAGCTGCGCAAAATCCGCATCTTCGCTGACGAATCCCCAGCCGGCCCAGACAGCGTCGCAGTTCGCGCGGCGCAGACATTCAAGCAGGACTTCATGATCGAGGTAGACCGATCCGGCCTGCGTCGCTCCCGGTATCGTGCGGAATGCGAGCGCATCGTCGGCCTCACGCACAAAGAGAGACTCGCTCTCTTCGTCGAGATAGAACGCCACGGTGGCTACGTTTGTGTCATTGGCTTCGTTGTATTCTCGAACCGCGCGGATAAATCGCATTGCCGGTTCGCCTCGGTTGACGATCCCAATACGGCTCGCGCGGTGTAGGACAGGCTGATTATCAGACATGCACACCCTCTTGGTCGCACGAGTATAGTACACGCCCTGTGCCACGTCGACTCTGCACAAAGCTTGCTTCTGGAGGGGTCGTCCCGTATGCTTCTCGCTGTCGTGAAGGGAGGATCAATGCAAGATATAAAGGTACTTCTTCCGCACCGAGAACCGTTCCTCTACGTGGACCGGCTTGAGACCGTAACGGAAGAGAGGATTGTAGGGTACAAGACCTTTGGCGAGGGCGAGTACTTCTTCAAGGGCCACTTTCCAAGCTACCCCGTTGTGCCGGGCGTCATCCTTGTTGAGACAATGGCTCAGTGTGGCGGGGCCGGCGTTGCCGAGCTCGGTATCTTGGGAGACAAACTCTTCTTCCTGGCGACCGT
>JANQQY010000226.1 GCA_028284845.1 Spirochaetales bacterium | reverse complement strand
CGACTAGGCGAGGAGTGTTCGCGTCAGGTGGAGATTCAACGCGTCGTCGTTGACGGTCGCCTCCAGCGGCGCGAGCACCCTTCCGTCGTACGAGACACCACGACCGTCCGGCACATACCCCCGGCGGACGTACATTCGCTGAGCCGGGCCGTAGTCCGGGTAGAGACCGACGGCGATTCCCGCAATGACCGTTCCTGGTGCCCGTTCCTTCAACGCGCGTTGAACGATCTCCGCCTCGGCCGCGTCCATGATTGAACTGGCAATCCGAATCCTCCGAAACTGCGTGAGTACGTTGAGATCTACGATCTCCGGGATTCCAGCGTCGCGAAACGGTTGGTAGGTGGACTCCCAGAGCACACAGCCGTACCCGGCAAACACTCCGTCGCACTCGGCAACAAAGACAACGCGCGCGCCGGCGTCCTGCTCACGGAGATATGCTTCGTACTGAGAAGTCGGCTTGTTCCAGCCAATCGCCCCAAAGGACGACGAGATTACCGCGCAGTCCTCACTTCGCAGCCGGCGGATCACGCGACTCACGGGACCACGACCGTACTCGGCTGGATTGGGAAAGCCTGAATCGAGATGCGGGAGCCGATCCATTCGTTAAAGCGTGACATCAGGGCACCGGCGACACCCATGAGCGATAGACCGAGTGCGGCACTGAGGAGAACCTGCGGCTGCTCCGCCATGCCGTCAAAGAAGCGGTAGAACCCAGCGAGAAGGCCGGTAGCGAGTGCGACGAGTGGGATCCCGTAGATCCACCCGGTCGCCTTGAGTACGGTACCCGCCCTCATCTCAAGACGCACCGCGGCTCCAGGAGCGAGCGGTGACGTGGATGTCGCCCAGACCAGCGAGCCGGAAGCATAGCAGTTCTCTTTGATGAGGCAACGGTCGCACTCACCCGGTGCGGTGATCTCAACGCCGACGCGGCTGCGTCCGAGCGTGGGTTCCCCGTCAATCTCGCGGACAATGCCAAACTCAACCTGGGTCTCGGCCACGCTCGGGGCCTCCGCCGAAACCGACAGATCGCTACCCATCTGCGGATCCCTCGGTCGTCTCCGTAGCTGCCACAGCCTCTGCGGCGGCATTCTCATCCCCCGATTCAGGCCGTTCCGGCCGGTTGATTGCATTTGCGTTCACCGTATATGCACTCGTAGGGCACTTCGTCCCATACTCCGCCTTTGCAGCGTACGGCTCCGCGGCGACCACCGCCAGGTTTCCCTGCATTGTGACCGCCTCTGCGTTCTCATCCTTTGCCGCGGCCTTTACGCAGATCTGGCACGCGATACACGCCTTGCTACAGACCTTCCGGGCGACCGGACCCGCATCCTGGCTCTTGCAGAACACCAATGCGTCATGCGAGATCGGATGCAGTTCGATCAGATCTCGCGGGCAGGCGCGGACACAATTTCCGCAGGCGGTACATCGGTCGGCATCAACGAATGGGATTCCGCCGTCGCTCATGTGGATGGCGTCGAACGGGCAACTCTTCACGCAGCTTCCCATTCCCACACATCCGTACTTGCATCGCTTGCTCACATCCTGCGAGTAGATCGCGGCGGCGCAGTCCATGAGTCCTTTGTGCACCCCAGGGAACTTGCTCGCCTCGTTGTCGCCCTGGCAGAACACGACGGCGACGAGCTTCTCCTGCTGCTCACCCGAGATCTCAACGCCCATAACGTGTGCGACATCGGTCGTGATGTCCGCTCCACCAACGACGCAAAGATTGAGTTCCTCATCGCTCTCGACGATCGCTTCTGCGTAGAGTGCGCAGCTCGCATATCCGCACCCGCCGCAGTTCACGCCGGGCAGGACCGACTCCACTTTCTCGAGTTTGGGATCCGTCTCAACAAAGAACCGCTTGTTCGCGATCGCGAGAAAGAGAGCAAAAAAGAGGCCGATCCCGCCCATGAGTGCTGCCGCAATCAGAATCATCACGTCCTCCTGACCTATGCCGACGTCAGGCCGCTGAAGCCCATAAACGCCAGCGCGAGGATGCCCGCCACGATCAACGTGATTGCCGCACCCTGAAATGGTTTTGGTATGTCCGAAAGCTCGAGCTGTTCTCTGATACCCGCCATGATGACGATCGCGAGGGTAAATCCCACTCCGGCACCAAATCCTTGAACGACACTCGTGAGGAAATCGAGATTTCGCATGGCCTGTATCAACGCGACAAAAAGGATGGCGCAGTTGGTGGTGATCAACGGCAGAAAGATGCCGAGGGTCTTGTAGAGCGACGGGGAGGTCTTCTTGATGAACATCTCAACGAACTGCACGAGAGATGCGATAACGACGATATAACTCACGTACTCAAGGAAGGGGAGCCCGAAGGCGATCAGCACGTAGTGGTTGATGATCCACGTGACCATTGCCGTGATCGTCATGACAAACGTCACGGCAAGCCCCATCGAGAGTGCGGAGTCGATCTTTTTGGAGACGCCAATAAAGGGACAGATTCCAACGAAGTAGGTGAGGACGAAGTTGTTCACGACGATCGCCGAGATCAGGGTGAGCAGGTAGGTCATCTTAGGTCCTTATCAGAACGGGTTCGCGGTTCGCCTTGAGGGCGTTGAAGATTGCCATCAGGATCCCGAGAGTGAGAAAGGCTCCCGGCGGCAGAATCATCACGAGCATTGGCGTGAAACCGTCTCCAAAGAGCGCGAATCCAAGAATCGATCCGTTTCCAAGGATCTCTCGCACGGCGCCCAGGACCATGAGGCTTACGGTGAAACCGGCCCCCATCCCAAGAGCATCCACAACGGAGATTCCCGGCGCGTTCCGGGTTGCAAACGCCTCGACACGTCCCATGATGATGCAGTTCACGACAATGAGCGGAACGTATGGACCGAGCGACGCGGAGAGCGGCGGGAAGTAGGCTTTGAGCACCAGGTCGGCGATCGTTACAAAGGTCGCGATGATCACCGCGTAGATGGGGATACGAACCTCGTTGGGCACGATCCGCTTGATGACGCTCGCGATCAGCGCGCTGAAGACGAGAACGAAGGTTGTCGCAAGACCCATTCCGATTCCGTTTGCAACGCTCGTCGTGACTGCGAGGGTTGGGCACATCCCTAACACCTGAACAAAGACCGGATTCTCTCTGACAAGTCCCTTCATGAACTCTGCGGTGATCGACCGGCTCTTGGCGGGCGCTGCTTCCATTGTCACTGCCATTACTCTGCCCGTCCTTCGATCGCCGGAATTGCCTGCGCAAGTCCCTCGTTGATGCCGGTCACAATCGCGCTGCTTGTGATCGTTGCTCCGCTGATTGCCTGAACCTCGTTCACATCGGCATTCGGCTCGATGTTCTTCACGTATGACAAGTCGATCTGGGTGTCCAGGCCGACGAACTGCTCTCGGAACTCGGTCTCCGTGATCCGCCCCCCAAGGCCGGGCGTCTCAATGTGCTCGACCACTTCGATCCCTCGAATCGATCGGAGGTCTGGGCCGAGACCAACCAGAAGCGTAATCTGGCCCCCGTACCCCTGGGCGGGAAGACGAACGGCATAGCCAAGCGCCGTCCCGTTTGCCGCGGTGCCCTCGTAGATGGTCGTTTCGTCAGATCCGGGAAGCTCGGCGAATGTTGCATCCGCATCGCCTCCAAACACCGCGGCGAGTGATGCATTGAGGGCAGCGACACGGTTCTCTTCGATCCGGTCGGTGAGTCCCTGGAAGGTGGCGGCGAGCACCAGGCCGGATAGAATCATCACGAGCGTGAGAGTGATAAGCAGCTTTCTCATGCCGACGCTCCATACACGCGGTTGTTCATCCGATTGATGATTGGTGTGACAGCATTCATCAGCAGGATCGCGAACATGACGCCCTCCGGGAATCCGCCGAACAGCCTGATGATGACGGTGAGCAGCCCGGCTCCAACGCCAAAGATCACGGTACCCTTCGTCGTGAACGGCGTAGTGACCATATCTGAGATCATGTAAAACGCCGCGAACATCACGCCGCCGGAGAGGAGGTGGTAGAGGGGATCGGCGTAGGTTGTTGGATCGATGAGCCAGAAGATGCCCGTCAGAGCCGCGATGGTTCCCAGGAAGGAGACGACCATCTGCCAGCGGACGATCTTCATCGCGATCAGGGCAATGCCGCCGATCATGATGACCAATGCGCTCGTCGACCCGATCGACCCGGCTGTCTGACCCACAAAGAGTCGCAGATAGTATTCGGCGATGCCTTCGAACCGAGAGGCGGCAAGCGGGGTCGCTCCTGTTACCGAGTCCACCGTCGCGAGGGTCCTACCTGTGGGAACAAAGGAGAACACCTCTCGCGCCGGGGTCCAACTCGTCATCGCGACCGGGTAGGCGGCAGAGAGGAATGCGCGACCCACGAGTGCCGGGTTAAAGACGTTCTGCCCAATCCCGCCAAAGACCTCTTTCCCAATCGCAATGGAAACGACTCCGCCAATGGCGACCAGCAGCGGCGAGATGCTCGGCGGCAACACCATCACGAAGAGCAATGCCGTCACCAGCGCGCTTCCATCCAGGATGCTTCGCCAGCTCTGACCACGGATCGACTTGATGATCACTTCCGTTCCCAGGCACGCGGCTATCCCAACGGCGTAGAGCATGAGAACACGCGCTCCAAAGAACAGAGCGGACATCACAACGACGGGGATGAGGGAGAGGTTCACAGCGTGCATGATGCGTGGCACGCTCATCGGTCCGTGCGCATGTGGCGCCGTCTGGAGGACAAATCCCTCGTTCGCGCTACTCATTCAGATTCCCTTCACGCGAACGGAGTTCTTCGCGTACTTGATCCATGACACGATCTTGATGTTCGAGGGGCAGGCCCACGCGCACGATCCGCACTCGAAGCAATCCATGAGATTGGTTGCCTTGGCCTCTTCGAACTTCTCCGCCTTCGCGTATGCCGCAAGTTTGAGAGGCATGAGTCGCATGGGGCAGACATCGACGCAGGAGCCGCAGTGAATGCACGGAGACTCGTCGGGATACTCGGCGTTGGTGAAGAAGAGTAGTCCGGAGAATCCCTTGGTGACCGAGTAGTCGAGGCTCGGGAGTGCCGTGCCGGTCATCGGTCCACCGGCAACGACCTTGGTCGTTGTCTCCTGGATGCCACCACACATCTCAGCCAATGCGGTCACGGGCGTGCCGATCGCGGCTCGCACGTTTCGTGGCTGAGGAATGCCTGCGCCGGAGACGGTGACAACTCGGTCCACAAGCGGCTTACCCAGGTATGCTGCTTCGTAGAGGGCGAACATCGTCTGCACATTTGCCGCGATCGCCCCAACGTCAAACGGAAGCTTGCCGGCGGGCACGGTTCGGCCCGTCGTCGTCTGAATGAGAACCTTCTCCGCACCCTGTGGGTAGAGTACGTCCAACTCGTGGAGTTCGAATGGCGGCGCGACCGGTGAGACGAACTCGTCGATCGCCTTCCTGAGGGCCTTTATCGCCTCCGGCTTGTTTTTCTCTACACCAATGATGACCCGATCAAATCGCAGGGCGGCGTGTGCGAGTTCAATGCCGCGCAGCACCTCTTTGGTGTGCTCGATCATGATCCTGTTGTCACAGGTGAGGTAGGGCTCGCACTCGGCAGCATTCAGGATAAAGACATCCAAGGTCACGTTTGGCGGCGGGGAGAACTTCACGTCCGTTGGAAAGGTCGCACCACCCATGCCGACGATTCCGGCGTCGCGGAAGAGCTTCGCGAGCGCTTCCGGCGTGATCGTATCTATCTCGACCTCTTGTGGCTGCCACTCATGAGCTTCCGTCGCTTCTTCATCGACTTGGATCTCGACGTAGTCGCACATTCGGCCGCCCGGGAGTGGCTTCTGAACGATTCCACGCACCTTTCCGGCGACCGGCGAATGGACATTGGCTGAGATCAGCTTTGGTGCCTCAGCGATCAGGTCGCCCGGCTGAACCAGGTCACCCTTCGAGACCACCGGGTTTGCCGGCAGACCAAGATGCTGAGAGAGTGGAATCTCAAGTCGTTTGGGAAGCCCCGCCCGCTCTATGGGAAGATCGGCGCTGAGACCCTTGTAGTATCGAGGGTGTACACCGCCGCGGATTCGAGTAGTAGCCATCAAGTCCCCGATTTATTGTGAATTCGATCACATTAATTGCTACGAATTAATAATAATGCAACGAGATCACAATATACTGGAACGGGCGTGTTGTCAAAGCGAACGTGTTGGGCATGGCAGGACGATTCCCTCTCTGCCGTGTGAGAGCAGTTCACGAAACTCGTCCGGGGTAAGCGGCGGGCCGAAGTAGAATCCCTGTGCGTAGCTGCACCCAAGATCGCGGACGATCTCGAGCTGGCCGGAGGTCTCCACACCCTCGGCGACGATGCTCTTTCCTCGCGCCTTGATCGTTTCCACGATGCCCGCCAGGTAGCGCCTATCGTTCTCGCTCTCGTCTATTCCGTGCACGAGCGAGCGGTCAATCTTCAGTGTCGATGCCGGGAGCTCCTTGAGATAGGAGAGCGAGCTCTGGCCGGTTCCAAAGTCATCGATCCAGATATGGGATCCAAGCTCGCGTAGCCGCTCCATCCGAGCAAGAGAGGCTTCCGGATCGGCCATGCTGCCGCGTTCTGTGAGCTCGAGCTTGAGCCGATGGGGTTCGATCTCCGGGAATTGCGAGAGTGCATTCTCTACGATCTCGGGGAGATCCTCGTCACCGAGCTCTTGTGCACTCAGATTCATCGTAAGGAAGAGATCAAACTCCTTCAGCAACTCAGCGAGCAACCGTACCGTCTGAAAGAACGCCCATTTGTCGATCGCCGTGATGAGCCGGCTGTCCTCCGCGAGGTCGAGAAAGTCATTCGGTTGGAGGAGTCCTCGCGTCTCGTGGCGCATTCGAATCAGCGCCTCGGCCCCGACCACGGTCGGTTCATCCCCATCAAGGCGAACGATTGGGTGATAGCTCAACTCCATCATTCCACCGGCGATAGCGGCGTGGAGATCGCTCAGGCGTGTCATCCGATCCACCGCGAGATCGTGCAGGGAGGTGTCATAGAAGAGGAATGGCATCTGCCGCTCTTCGGCATCGACGCTCGTGGAGTTCGCCGCCTGGATCAGCGAGTCGGACTCATTTCCGTCTGCGGGGAAGAGCGCAATTCCCGTATGCGTATTGATGGTGATGACCCGACCACGGTACTGGTACGGCACGGCGACATCGTCGGCGATCTTCTGCGCGACAATCGCCGCGTCCGTTGGCTGGCTGATGCGGGTCAAGATTACGACGAGGTTGGTTCCGTCGAATCGAAAGAGGAGATCACTCGCGCGAATGGCCTCCCGGATGCGGTTGCCTGTGTGTTCGAGAAGCAGGTCGCCGATGTGGTGTCCGTGAGTCTGATTGATCGCCTTGAAGCTGTGGAGGCTGACGAAGAGCACCGCGAGAGATCCATCGGTGCGCCGGGCAGCGCGATCCACTTCGGCCTCGAGCATCTCCTCAAGCGACCGCCGATTATAGAGGCCGGTCGTCCGGTCGCGGTATTCGAACTGCGCGAGGCGAGACTCGGTCTCGGCAAGCTTACTGATATCGTGGGAGAAGACGAGGGCGTGGATGGTTCCATCAATCTCGTCGGCGTAGGGGTAGAACGACACATGAAGTCGCTTCTGCATCGAGCCGAATCTGAAATCCTCGATGTAGTGGACCTCTGAACCGGCAAAGCACTCGTCGAGTCGGGCTCGAATCGATCCCTCAAAGCGTTCGGTGCCCCACACCTCTTCGACGGTCCGGTTGATCAACTCGTGGCGATCTTTCCCAATCGCCTCACAGTAGGCGTCATTGACGAGCGTATACCGGTAGCTCTGGTCGATCAGCGTGATGAAATCGCGTGAGCGATTGACGATGTATTGGTACGCCTCTGACATCTGCCCCGCGGATTGACTGTAGGCCGGGCAGCAAGCTTCGTCAAAGGGTTGGTGCTACTCCGGTCGCGAGATTGTCGCCGCGGCCTCCAGCGCCTCTACATACACATCAAGCGCTTCGGATTGCTGCTGCTGCGAGAGAAACTGCCTGATCTGCGGCTCTACATCCTCGATGGGGATCAATGTGCTCTCGATAATCTCCGTCACTTCGATCACATGGAAGCCGAACTGGGTCTGAACGACCTCAGATATCTCGCCCACTTCTAGTGCAAATGCGGCATCTTCGAATGGAGCTACCATCTGTCCACGCCCGAATGTGCCCAGTGTTCCACCGCGAGGCCCGCTCGGTCCCTCCGACCGCTCCACGGCGAGTGCGGCGAAGTCGGCACCGGCGAGAAGCTCTTCGCGGATACCTTCCGCACGGCTGCGCGCCTCCTCGATCCCGTCGGCGTCCAGTCCTTCAGTCGAGATGAGAATGTGACGCGCGGCCACCTGCTCGCCCTGCGCGAAAAAGGAGGGGTTCTCATCATAGAAGGTCTGGACCGCGTCGCTGCTCACCTCGCCGGTGCCCGCGACGGCGGTTGTGATGACCTGCTGAATGACCGTGTTACGCGAGAACTGCGTGCGAAGTTCTTCCTCGGTTACTCCATTGGCGGCGAGCGCGCTCTGAAACTCTTCTTCAGTCTGAAAACTCGCCCGGGTCTGCTGCATCTGCAGGTCAAGCTGCTCCTCAGTTGGTGCGAGATTCGAGCGAAGCCCGTCCTGATGGAGGAGCTCGCGGGCAATCACCTGCTCGAGGACCTGCGAGCGAAAGACTTCCTCCTCGGCCGCGGTGATCGTCTGTCCCTGCATTGCAAGGCTCTGCCGGGTCGCCTCGATTGATTGATTGAGATCGGATTCGAAGATGCTCACACCGTTTACGACCGCGACGATCGACTCCGAGGAGTCAGATCCAATGACCGTTCCCGGGGCGGTATCCTCAGGCGCCGGGGATTCAACCGACTCTGACTGTTCTTCTGCCTCATCCGGTGTGTCGTCCTCGCGACCACCGCCGGCGAAAGCAAGTGACGAGGTCAGCAGAATCAGAACGAGGAAAAAAATGCGGTTTCGCATGGCGGCTCCTTCGGTCTTCAGAACCTATTGCCCCCATACTACGCTGTCAACGAATCAGAATCGCTCGGTAGGCCTAATACCGGTCGTTTCGAGGCTGTCGCTCGTGGGCGATGTTGACCTTGAGAGCGCGGCCGTCAAGTTCGGTTCCATTGAGCGACTCAACGGCGGCATTTGCCTGTTCTTCAGATGCCATTTCAACGAACGAGAACCCGCGATAGCGGCCGGTGTCGCGATCGGTAATCATTCGGACAGAGACTACCTCGCCGTGCGCGGCGAAGAGATCCCGAAGGCCCTCCTCGGTCGTGCGGAAGTTGACATTCCCAACATAGACTCTATTACTCACAGAATACTCCTCTCCTGAACTCGAGTATTGTAGTCCGGAATTGTCATGTCAAGATTGGTGAGGAGCTGTCTGAATGGCCGTTACCCACCCGCTCCATAACTTCGCAGAAGGTGATCTCGATAGAGCATGTCGCGGCTATAAAGCGAGTCCATAGGTGCCTGGTAGGCCGCTTCGATCTCTTCTCGTGTGAACAACTCTTTGGTCGTACCGATCTTGAAGTCTCCGGTCTTTGAGAACAGCAGCATATAGTCGGAGTACTTCTGAGTGAGTTCGAGGTTGTGAGCCGAGTAGTAGATGGGGACGCCCTGCGACCGGGAGAAGCCGAGGAGGTAGGCGAAGACGCGATCCTTCTGCGGTTCTTCAAGGGCGAAGACCGGCTCATCCATCATGATGATCCGGCTCCCATAGAGGAGACTAAAGGCGATGATTGCTCGTTGTAGCTGGCCCTTCGCGAGCTGCTGCGTCTTCAGGCTTAGTGCGCTCTCGAGTTCGAACGCCTCGATCAGTTCTTCAATGAGTCCGATGGGCTTTGTCTCGTGATATCCGTTCTCAAGGACGAACTCCATGAGTTCCCGTACCGGCGCCTCAGATTCAAATTCCATGTTCTGGTAGACGAACGAGACGAGACGGTTTCGTTCGGCTTCCAGCTCCGGATCAAAGGCGGCGTCAGCAAACTTCGAGGTATCAGTTCCAAGAACCTCGATGGTGCCCTCGTGTGGGAAGAGCCGACCGGATGCGAGCAGAAGCAGCGTCGATTTGCCAATGCCATTCTGCCCAACGACCGACATCATCCCCACGGGCAACTCGGTCGAGATGCCGCGGAAGACCTGGGTGATCTCGCTGGGATTGGAAACCACCTCAATCGACGCGTCATCGTCATCGGGGTCGTCATCCGCGTAGAAGAAGCTCACGTCGTTTATTCTCACCGCACTATCCAAGAACCGTATCCTCCTGCAAGCTAAAGCTATGTCCGAGTTTGGGATCAGTCCACCACTCTCATTGCTCGTGCTGCTTGCGGTTATCGTTGTGGCATCGGCGGCATTGAGTCTGGTCCGACGTGGCAATCAGCGGCGGAAGCTCGTGAGCCTTGGCCTTGTGATTGTCGCTTCCGTCGCTCTTGCGCTCGTGGTCTACCGACCATCGACCATCCAGGTTGACGAGAATGGGATTGCCATCGATGGGCCCGGCGCAGTTGTGCTCGAGTGGCAGGAGGTTCGTAGTGCGGTCTTTGACACCAACCTCGCTGCCGGCTCCTTCCGGCCGACTGTTCGAGTCCGTGGCTTTGCAATTGGCGATTTTCGTCGCGGTCGATTCCTCCTCAGCAATGGTGATGAGGCCGAGGTGTTTATGTCCCAAGGCGATGCTGCGGTTGTCATCCGAACCGAGGACTACACCTACCTTCTCGCGCCGGACGAGGTCTCTGAGCTCGCACGCGAGATCGACACCTTTCGCTTCTACGAGTAGAGTCCGTCTGGGGGCTACATGAGTCTGCATGAAGGTGAACCGCTTCTCGCCGCC
>JANQQY010000204.1 GCA_028284845.1 Spirochaetales bacterium | reverse complement strand
CTGTACACCGGTGGCACCCTCAACGCTCGCACTGGCCGGGGCCGGGATGGTAGCAATCGATACCGTGCAAGCCGGCATTGGAGACACGGTCCTCGTCGTCGACGAGGGGAACGCAGCCCGACGGATCCTTGCAGATCCCACCGCCGCCGTTCGGACGGTCGTTGTGGCGATCGTTGATGGAGTGCATTGTGACTGATTCTGCAGTCAACCGGAAAGACAACGTTCGGACCGTTGCGATCGGCAGTGATCATGGCGGATTCGCGGCAAAGGAAGTCGTGCGGGAGTATCTTCGCATGCTGGGCTACACGGTCATAGATCTTGGCACCCACTCTACCGAAAGCGTTGATTATCCCGACTTCGCGATTGAGGTCGCCCGGGCGGTCGCAGGAGACGGAGCTGATCGCGGGATCATGATCGACGGCGCCGGGATAGGGTCGAGCATGGTGTGCAACAAGGTCAGAGGAATCCGGGCCGCACTCTGCTACGACGAGCGAACCATCGTAAACTCGCGGGAGCACAACAACGCAAATGTGCTTACCCTTGGCGGTCCACTTCACAGTCCGGAGGCGTTGTGCCGAATGGCAAAGCTCTGGCTCGAGACGCGGTTCGCGGGCGGGCGGCACTGGCGCCGTATCAACAAGATGATGGAAGCCGAACGGAGGCACTATGAGTGATCAGGAACTGATCAAGAAGATTACAGAGGAAGTCGTGAAGCGACTCGGCTCGGACGGAGGAGATCGACCCGCGGAGGATGACGCTCGTCCGGCAGTTCAGGATCTCTCGGTCGTTCCTATTCCAATCGTCCCGTCGGACGTCGCGCACTTTGTTGACCACACGCTGCTCAAGCCGGAGGCCACCGCGGAGCAGATCGATACGCTCTGCGATGAGGCAAAGGAACACTCGTTCTTTTCGGTATGCGTGAATTCGAGCTGGGTTTCTCGAGCGGCTCGCAACCTGCAGGGCAGTGCCGTGAAAGTGTGCGCCGTTGTCGGCTTTCCGCTTGGAGCGATGTCCGGGCGCGCAAAGAACTTTGAGACACGCCATGCGATTGAAGACGGCGCACGAGAGATCGACATGGTCATCAACGTTGGTGTGCTCAAGTCGAAGGATTTCAAGGCTGTGGAAGAGGACATCAAGTGGGTCAAGCGCGCCTGCACGAGGAACGTGATCCTCAAGGTGATCATCGAGAACGCTCTTCTTACGGATGACGAGAAGGTTCTCGTCTGCCAGATCGTGAAGAATGCTGGCGCCGACTTCGTGAAAACGTCTACGGGATTCAGTCACCACGGTGCGACCGTGAACGACGTGATGCTCATGCGGCGAACCGTAGGCAAACAGATGGGAGTAAAGGCGGCCGGCGGCGTACGCTCGTTCGAGGACGCCGTCGACATGGTTCGAGCCGGAGCCACGCGCATCGGCACCAGCAGCGGCGTGAAGATCGTTCAGGGCGAGACGGCCTCAGGCGCCTACTAGCGTGCAAGGGCCGGCTTCATGTGGAAGTGTCGTCCGTGGGACCGTTGATTGGGCGCGGGGCCACGGACAGCCTTCGTCCAGTGACTAGACGATCACGAGCGAGACACCGATTGCCCGGATTCGATCGGCATCGCTCTCGGCAATACCCGAATCCGTGATCAAGGCGCCAAATTGAGAGAGTTCGGCAAAGAACTCCGGACGAACCATCCCAACCTTGCTGGAATCCGCCAGTAGAATCGCCTCGGCTGCCGACTCCATCGCTACCCGTTTTGTCTCGCGTTCGTAGGCATTCACACAGGTGACGCCCAGGTCGGCGTTCACTCCGGCCGCGGAGACGAACATCTTGTTCGCGCGATATCGCGAGATGAGGTCACGGCCCTCGGCGCTCTCAAACATCAGGGTGTCGCCGTGGAGCCGACCACCGGCAACAATGGCATTGCACTGCGGGCGTCGTGCGACCTCAGAGACGACATTGAGTCCGTAGCTGATGACCGTGAGTTCGATGTCGGATGGAAGCTGGCGAGCCAGCCACTCAGTGGTAGATCCAATGTCGATGATAAGCGTATCGTGCGGCTCGACCATCTCCACCGCGGCGGCGGCGATCCGCCGCTTCTCCTCCGATGAGCGCGCCCCGGCTGCGATGAGCGAGTAGTTCCTTCCAGCACCGAGTTGAAACACCTCGGGATTGAGGAGCGCACCCCCGTGGATCAACCGGACCAGCCCCCGTTCAACGAGCGTCTCAAGGTCTCTGCGGATGGTCATATGGGAAACGCCGAGTTGTGTCGCCAGGATTTGAACCGGGAGGCCGTTCTCCTGTTTTAAGAGATCGATGATGTGATCAAGCCGATCGTCTTTGTTCACGAAGCGAGTTGCGCCTTGAGAGCGCGGGCGGCAAGCGCGTACCCACCATCAGCCGCATCAACAAAGTGAACCTCATCTCCGCTGCCAAAGTGAATGTAGCAGGTCATAAGCGCACGGTCCGAGACGTGAAGCCCGTAGAAGATGTCGCCGCGGCGATGGATATCTTCCAGAATGGCCGCAAGAGTCTTGCGTTGCTCGGCCGTCACGGCGACCACCATCTTCAGGGTGCCGTCAAACTTCCGGTAGTCTGAAGAGAGGACGTTCGCCTCGCGAACGAGATCGAGCCTCTTGGCTCCCCTCCTCACGGGAATCCCCCAACGAATGAGCAAGGCTGTCAGGCGCATCTCAATCCGAATCTTGAGTAATCGCAGCACGAATCCAAGGCCGCTGCTCCGTCTGGAGGCGACGGCAGCCTCGACCGACCGATTCGCCCGTTCCGTGTTCATGGACATCCCTTCGACGGTGAGCGGATGATACTCGGCGGTCGAGCCGAGCACGCGTGCTATGCCGGCCATGACCTGCTGAAGGACAGCGCGAGATTCGGACTGGTCGGCCGTTGCCGCCTTCACGATCAAAGAAACGGTCTCGCCCTGTCTACTCGGAATGTCCTGCCAGCGACAGCTGAAGCCGTCGAGATTTGCAGGCACCGAAATGGGATAATCGACCGGAACGAGGTAGCGCGGAGCGGATGATGGATCCTTCACCAGCCGCTCTGCAAGATCAAGCCCGTCGCCGGAGAAGAGTGCCTGGGCATACGCATCGCTGACTCTCATCCGCGCGATCGTCAGATCAGCGCCCTGATTGTGAAGCGCTGCGACAGGGACGATCCCTGCCCGAAGCTCAAGGTCAAAGGCCTCGCGAACCCGCG
Organism: Spirochaetales bacterium; assembly: GCA_028284845.1. GTDB lineage: Bacteria > Spirochaetota > Spirochaetia > DSM-27196 > SLST01 > SLST01. The sequence continues at coordinate 216 of JANQQY010000204.1, read as the reverse complement.
TCCGAACATCCGCAAAGAGGGAGCGAATCGTCTCTTCCCAATCACCGGGCATAACGATAGTCATCCCGTCACCACCAAAGGCGAACGGAAACTCCAGCCCCTGGAGGAGATTTCCAAGTGCCATGACGGGGAGACTACCCGCGACATTGACCTGCTTGTAGGCGCCACGATTGATGGCAGCTGTCGATCTGACAACGTCGGTCACTCCGACGATCC
>JANQQY010000197.1 GCA_028284845.1 Spirochaetales bacterium | reverse complement strand
CACGCTGAGTACGCCTCGTTCGCCTGCAAATCCATCCAGGATTCCAATCCGGACAGCGGCACCCAGATAGGGGTCGAGCGGAACTCGCTCGCTGCCGGTCACGTCAAAATCGAACTCTCCATCCGGATCTCCAGGCGTGGGTACGTATCCATTGCCCGTCCACTCTTGGGCGACCGTAATGGAGACCGACTCGAATCCGAGCGCTGAGACTGAAACTGTTGCGATAAGAGTCCAGAGAAGTGTCGCCGCACTCCGTAGTCGCGTCATTACGCAGACTATATCACGCGGCCTAATCGACTGACGCCGTTTCCACCATGTATCGGATGGATCCATCCGGGGAACGTCTCTCAACGACGATCACAATGCCGTTGTCACCAGGTGCCGAAAGGATCTGCGTGATTCGGTACGACTCAACGTCATCACGGAAGAGCGATGGACGTCCAATCTGGAGTGTCTCTACCGCGTCTCCCCGGATCAACCGAGCCTCGATCGAGAAGGCTGCCTGGGTCCGATCTCCGTTTACTCTGGAGGATTGGTCAAGGCTGATCTCGTAGCGCGTCTGCGTTGAGAAATCTCTGAATGTGAGACTCTCCGACGAGGCCTCGCCGTCTACCTGAATGTAGATCGGGCGTCCGGTGCGAAGGTGCTCGATCCTTCGAGAACCGAGTGTCGCCTGTGCATCTGCGAGGAGCGCGTAGAGTGCTCCACGTCCGTCCTGACCAAGATCGAGAGGAATGTCCGACTCGAGGTCGAACGTTCCATTTGAGACAAACACGTTCCCCGCGACATCCACCACGTAGATCTCCGCGAACGCCGTCGCTTCCTCGCCTGCAACCCCGTACTGCGCAAAGGCAAAGCTCCGCCCATCTGCCGAAAAGCCGAGATTCTGGAACGTGGCCAGATCACCCGCAGATACGACAGCCGTTGCCATCACGAGGAGTAGACTGAGGGTGAACCATCGTCGCATGGGACCTCCTCCCTCTTTACCTATCGAGAGATAACGCACGTCACTGTAGCCTTTTCGCACTGCTGGTATACTCGGCCGCATGACGCTAGCGGTACGAAACACCGTCCTCATTCTGGGGGCCATTCTCTCGTTCGCCGCTCTCGTTGCCTTTGGGATCGCAGGCAGCTCGCTTCTCGCAGACGGCAGCGACGAACTCCGGAGCATCGCCGGGTCGTTTCTCTCCTGGCACCTCCTTGAGTGGAGTGTTGAGCCTGAAGAGGCGATCTACTCCCTGATCGCCGCCGGCCTACTCGCCTTGATCTCCTTTGTCGCCCTCTCAGCGGCAGCGCGACTCTTTCGCCGGGTAAACTCAGCCGAGATCTACTTCCTCGCCATCTTCCTTCTCGCTTGCTGCGCGGAGATGCTCCGCATAGCAATCCCGCTTGCCCAGATTCAGGGTCTGCCGATTGCCTTCCCGGTTCTCGTCACACGCGCGGTCATCTTCGCGCGAATCGTCGGTTCGCTCTCGATCTTCGCCGCGAGCATCTACGCTGCCGGCGCGGACTACCCCCGAATTGGGACCATCTCGGCGATCCTGGTCGCGCTGGGCTTTGTCGTCACCTACTTCATGCCGATCGACAACAGCCGGATCGCAGCATCGTTTCTTTTCGAGACGGATCGACAGGCGCAGCTCGATCTCATTCTTGGATTCCTCAGCATCGGGTCGATTGTGAACTTCACGATTGGTTGGTATCGAGGACATCGTGATCAGAGCGTTGCTCTTGTTCTGGCGGCTGCGGCGACCGTTCTGGGACGAGAGATAGTGATCCATCTCGCCTCTCCCGGAATGCTTGCGAGCGGACTGATCCTTGTGGGAGCAGGAGTTGCCGGGATTATCTTTGTGAATCGGTCGTACTATCTCTGGACGTAGAGACTACAGCGCAAGCAGGATCGTAGAGAGGAGTCCGACGCCTACCGGCAGAATGATATTGTCCATGTCGTCAGTAGGAAGTGCTTCAAGAACGGTGGCAGCAAGGGCGACGGCGAGTCCGATGCTGAACGAGTCAGTCATTGCAAAAGAGACGGCGAACACCGCCAGGAAGCAGGCGAAGCTTCCTTCGAGTGTCGAACCGGGCAGGATCTTTGTGCGCCCAATAGCCTTCCCGACGAGGCTCGCGATGCCGTCGCCAAAGGCGAGTGCGTAGATCGCAATAAAGGCGGCCGGCGCAGGATAGAGAAGCAGTGCAAGCATGGCCCCAACGCCAAGCGTCACAGGTCCAAGGACAAAACGGCCACGATCGCGCGGCCGCGAAGCGAGCACCGTGAGCGACGAGATCAGGACGACTCGCCGGCCGTGGATTCGGGCGTACTCGGCCGAAGCGTATGCCAGCACGCCTACGCCAAGAATGGCAAGCGTCGGCATCACGCCGGCAAGCGTCGCGATACCCGGAACGAACGCGATCAACATGTGGATCGACTTGCGAACCAGCTCTCCGCGGAGGTCTGAGAGCACGGACGCAATCCGTTCTCTCGATCGACTCTGAATGTTTGTATCAATTGCTTTCAGATCAGCCACGATGTATACTCCGCTCGTCCCCTGTACATTTTTGCAAAGGTCGATCACACTTCTGCAATATCCATGCCATCCTTCTTGAATTCTGCTGATTCAGATAAATCGTTAAAGAGGAAAAAATTACAGCGACGGCGGGTCGCGTTTTGCATCTCTCCCGGTCGATCCGTACACTTTTCTGCACGAACATATTCAATAATCGCTATGGTCTTCATCGCCGTTCTCTCCGCCTGCACGCGCCCTACTGCCGCTTCCAATGAGCGGTGGGAGATCGTAGATCTCCACGCAAAGGCAATCGAGACGGTGCTCGACTCCATGACCGTCAATGAGCTTGCCGGCCAGCTCCTCATGATCGGATTGGAGGTCGACGGCCGGTCGGTTTCTGCACTGACTCCGGAGCTCGGATTGCTGTTGTCCGAGGTTCTTCCCGGTGGCGTCGTTCTATTCGCGGACAGTTTCGCCTCACCGGAACAGATCAGCAGGCTTGTTCAGGAGATCCACTCTCACGTCGCGGTTCCGGTTCTCGTTTCCACCGACCACGAGGGCGGGCTTGTCTCTCGACTCGATCCAGAGAGCGCGCTCGCCGCGACACCGCTCCCGCGCGCGAGAGAGGTCGAGCTACCGGATGATCACGAGGGCTCGGTGAGCCTCGCGGAGCGGATTGGTCGTGTTGCAGGTGCCGAGCTTCGCGTCGTGGGCGTGACGATGAATCTCGCCCCGATTGCGGATGTCGATCCTCCGCAGGGTCGCGGGGCAATTGGTCGTCACGGGCGAACCTATTCGCGGGATCCGGACCGAGCTGGAGAGCTTGCGGCGGCGGTGGCTCTGGGCTTGCGTGATGCGGGAGTTCTCGCGACTCTCAAGCATTTCCCTGGTCATGGCGGGGTCCTTGAAGACTCACATTACGAGGTAGCGGTGATCACCACTGATGAAGAGAGGTGGCGAGCTCGTGACTTTCGTGCCTTTGAGCGGGCAGCTGAGGGAGAGCCGGCTGCAATCATGACGGCGCATCTTTCCGCCCCGGCGATCACCAGTGACGAGCTGCCCGCGACCGTCTCCGAACCAATCGTACGCATGGCTCGAGCGCTGGTTGGCGAGGAAGCTATCGTCGTGACCGATGCGCTCAATATGGGCGCAATCAGACGCCACGGACCGGAAGCAGAGGTTGTTGTCGCCGCACTCAATGCCGGCCATGATCTGCTCCTCAAACCCATCGACCCAATCGGATCGCGCGATGCGATCGTGGAAGTGTTGAGGACCGGGGCGTTGAGCGCTGATTCCGTACGGCGCTCCGTTGCTCGGATCCTGACGCAAAAGTACCGAGTGGGTCTCATAGGCCCCTCGTGGACCGTCGACGGTTCACTCCTGTCTCCTGATCCGGCACGTATCCGCCGAACCCTTGGATCAGACGAACACCGAGCAATGGTATCCCCGGCCGCTGGAGAGAGAATGAGATGAGGCGTAATCGTGACGGCTGGTTCTCTGATGCTCGTATTGGAGTGATCGTCTCCTGGGGACCGTTCGCGGTACCTCGGTACAAAAGTGAGAACAGGCATGCACCGGGTTCCGAGGGTTGGTTCCACGATCCTTCTGATTCGGCTTGGTACCTCAACGCTCTCCGTCATGACGGCTCGCCCGTTCGTGCCTTCCATCGCGCCCACTTCGGTCTTCACTCAGGGTACGGCGCCTTTGCTCGCCGATTTGGCGAGCTGATCGAAGAGTGGGAACCGAGCGAATGGATGGATACGTTTCGCGAGTCCGGCGCGCGGTACGTGATCGTTCCCGGGATGGATGTCGATGGCTATCTCATGTGGCCTGGTGAGTCTGAGCTATCCGCGGAACGTGACCTGGTTGGCGAACTCTCACGTGCTGCCCGTGCCCG
>JANQQY010000192.1 GCA_028284845.1 Spirochaetales bacterium | reverse complement strand
TGGGCACGTAGCGAGCCGGCATGGGGCATATGGGCAAGCCCGGAATCCACGGTCCGGCTGCTCCCAACCGACATGTCCGGAATGCGGACGATCGAACTGGGGTGTGGAACAGGCTACGTCAGCGCGTGGATGAATCGGCGCGGCGCGCACACCGTTGGCGTTGACAACTCGGCAGCTCAACTAGAGACGGCCTCTCGATTGGCTCGCGAGTACGGAGTCGATCTCGAATTGATTCACGGAAACGCGGAGACACTCCCGGCCAGCGATGCGAGTTTTGACTTTGCGATAAGCGAGTACGGCGCCGCGATATGGTGCGACCCTCACGCGTGGATTCCGGAGGCGTTTCGGGTTCTCAAACCGGGTTCACAGCTCGTCTTCCTTGGCACGCATCCGCTTGCACTCGTTGCAACCCCCCTCGACGGATCGCCGTGTGAGGCGGTGCTACATCGACCCTACAAAGGACTGCACACGATGGACTGGCGATCGGTAGAAGTCGACCCAGGAGGTATCGAGTTCAACCTGCCAATTGCGGAGTGGTTCCGGCTCTTTCTGGCGACCGGCTTCGTCGTTGAGGACTACATCGAACTCTATGCTCCCGCCGGGGAGTCGCAAGATAGGTTCTCCATTCCGGCCGAATGGGCGAAACAATGGCCGGGCGAGCAGATCTGGAAGCTTCGGAAACCGATCAGTTGATGAGCATCGGCCCATCCGGAAGAGCGAGGCCGCATCTGGTACACTCTGAAATGATCAATGTCAAATCCGACGGTGCATAGGGACGACCACTCACGCTTTCTTATACGGAGGCTCGCTCATGTGGCAATCGTGGGTCACGTGGCCATCCTCATTGCCGCGCTCGCGGCGGAGATCAGACCGCTGGTGCTCATCAACCTCGCCAGCATCTCGCTCTACGTCCTCTGTCTCGTCTTGAACCTTCGCAGATGGTACGGCTCAGTTCTCGTGCTCGGCCTCATTGAGGTGACCGCACACGCCGCCCTCGCGACATGGCTACTCAGCTGGGCGTCCGGATTCCACATCTATGTGATATGCCTGATTCCACTCGTCTTTTTTCTTGACACCACTGGTCTTGGCTGGCGACTCGTTCTCGCGATACTCATCGCAGGATTCTACGTGGCGCTCGCGTGGTTTGCGCACACCTTCATCCCGACTGATCCTCGCCCATTTATCATCTGGTTTCGCTATGGAAATCTCCTTACTGGAGGAATGGTCATTGCCGGGCTCTCCTACTACTACGGGCGGGTAGTGAAGCTGGCTCAGATCGCACTCGAAGCCAAGAATCAAGAGTTGCACGAGATCGCACGGACCGACGCGCTGACCGGGCTCCCGAATCGGCGTGAGGCGAGCCATCTCCTGGAGATGGAGGTCACGCGGTCGACTCGATCAACGGAGCCCTTCGCGCTTGTACTCGCTGACGTCGATCACTTCAAGAAGGTGAACGATGAGTTGGGTCACGATGCCGGCGACGAGGTGCTGAAGCGCATCGCGAGCATTCTCCGGCGCGCCCTTCGAGCGCAGGATACGGTAGCCCGATGGGGTGGCGAAGAGTTTCTCTGTATTCTCCCTCAAACCGACGACGCAGGGGCAGTCGTCGCCGCCGAGAAAGCGCGTGCGGCAGTAGAAGCAGATGCCAATGGCATCACCATCACGTTAGGCATCTCAGTCTATGCGAGCGGACGTGGCATTGGCGACCTTCTCAAGGACGCCGACGTCGCGCTGTACAAGGGGAAGGAGTACGGCCGGAACCGAGTCGTACCTCCGCTATCCGGCGCGCTCCTCAAGTAGTGCGACGAGATCCTCGAGACGCTTGAACATCGCCTTCATCGGTGCATTTGTGGTCATATCGATGTCCGCAATGGAAAAGATGTCGATGGCGGGTTTGCTGTAGCCGGCCCGGAGCATGGAGAGGTACCGGTCCACCGATCCCTCCTCTTCGCCGTAAATCCGATCAGCTGCGATACTCGCTGCACTGATGCCAATCGCATACTGGAAGGTATAGAAGGGACGGTAGAGGTGCTGGAACTGCGCCCACGTCACAGCTGTTCGCTCGGGATCATCGCGAAGCGCATCGCCATACCCTTCAGCAAAGAGGTCGGTCATGATCGTGCCCAGAATCGGTGCATTCAGAGGCTCATCCGCCTCCGCCCTTCTCGTCACCTCAAGTTCGAATCGGGCGAGCGTCGGCATGATAAAGCAGTAGCGGTGATAGTTCATCATCGCCTCGTCCACCACGGCGAGCATAAGGGCATCATCGTTGCTGCGCCCTTTCCTGAGCCAGGTCCGTGTCATGGCCTGGTGGAAATTGCTCGCCGTCTCAGCAACCGAGCTCGAACTCCACACCGCGAGCATTCCGTTGTAGACAGCCTTCTGATTCTCGTTGACGAAGTAGTGGTGCATCGAGTGACCAAGCTCGTGCGCAAGCGTGCTCATGCTGAAGACGGTGTCGTTGTAGGTCATCATGATAAAGGGAAACGAGTTCGGATAGGCAGGGACGCTGAAGGCGCCCTGACGCTTCCCTTGATTCGGCGCCCAGTCGACCCAACGATCAACAAGACTCCCCCGGCGAAGAACGTCGACGTACTCACTTCCCATTGGCTCGAGCGCCGTCGAGATCCAGTTCACCGCTTCCGCATATGGCACGGTCGGGCCGCCGCTGGTCAGCGGAGCCCAACGATCCCACGGACGTAACTCGTCTAACCCGAGCAGCTTCTTCTTCGCAGCCCAGTAACGATGCCAGACGGGAAGGTAGTCGGTGA
>JANQQY010000161.1 GCA_028284845.1 Spirochaetales bacterium | reverse complement strand
CCCGTGGGTTGGGTTCAAGCACTTCATCCGCTTCTTCTCCACCGCACTCAGCTCTCGCATCATCGTCAACACGATCGTCCTGAATCTGATGCAATTGGTACTCGGCTTCCCGGTTCCGATTCTGCTTGCGATCATGCTCCATCATCTGAGTAACAAGGCGTACAAGCGCATCGTGCAGACGAGCACCTATATGCCGCACTTCATCTCCGTTGTTGTCGTGGTGGGTATGATGCTTCTCTTCCTCTCGCCACGGGTCGGGATCTACGGTCATCTCGTCCGGTTCTTTGGGGGGACTCCTGGTGTCCCCATGGGCAACAGCAACCTCTTCCGGATTCTCTATGTGAGTTCCGGAATCTGGCAGCACTCAGGATGGGACAGCATCATTTATATTGCGTCGCTCGCCGGGGTGAGCATCAGCCTCTACGAGGCGGCGAAAGTCGATGGAGCATCGATCTGGCGTCAGATCTGGCATATCGATCTACCGCACCTCATGCCGACGATCATCATTCTTCTCATCCTGCGATCGGGTCGAGTGATGGAAATCGGATTCGAGAAGGCTTTCCTCATGCAGAACGATCTGAATCTGGGGAGATCGGAGGTGCTCTCCACCTACGTCTACAGCATCGGATTGCTCTCTGCGCAGTTTTCCTACGCTACGGCAATCGACATTTTCCGGAATGTCATCAACGCGTCCCTGCTCTTGCTGGTGAATCGAATCGCGAATTGGACTCGCGGCTCGGGGCTGTTCTAAGGCGATAACATGGAAGTAAAGACACTGTCATCAAGCGACCGAGTGTTCACGATTCTCAACTACATCTTCTGTACTGTTGCGCTTCTGGTCACACTCTATCCAATCTACTATGTCGTCATCGCCTCGTTCTCCGACCCCTTCCTCCTGCTCAACGGACGCGTTTGGCTCTGGCCGCGCGGCTTCACACTAGCCGGCTACGAGGCGATCGCTGAAGACTCACGCGTTCTGACGGGGTATCGGAACACGCTGCTCTACGCGGCCGGCGGAACAGTGATCACGCTCTTTGTGATCATGCCTGCGGCCTATGCGCTTTCCGGAAAGGAGCTCAAGCTCCGTCCGCTGATCATGGCGATCTTTGTGTTCACGCTGTTCTTCTCAGGCGGGCTCATCCCAACCTACCTGTTGGTTAGGAGCCTGGGGATGATCGACACCTTCTGGGTCATGGTGCTCCCAACTGCCGTAAGTGTCTGGCACCTGATTATTGCACGCACCTTCTTTGCGAATGAGATCCCAACCGAACTCAAGGAGTCGGCATTGATGGATGGTGCCAGCCACACCCGGATCTTCACATCCATCGTGCTGCCGCTATCCAAGGCGATCTTCGCCGTGATTGCGCTCTACACGATTGTGTTCCACTGGAACTCGTACTTCAGCGCTCTTATCTATCTTCAGTCGGGCGAGCGCTGGCCGCTGCAGCTCTTCCTGCGCCAGATCCTTATTCAGTTCCAGAGCGTCGAGGGCACGGACGCCGAGGATCACTTCAACAACGTGGCAGAGATCATCAAGTACGGGGTGATCGTCGTTTCAATCGCGCCCATGATCATTATCTACCCATTCATCCAACGCTATTTCGTACAGGGCGTCATGATTGGGTCTCTCAAGGGGTGATGCGACCCGCGTTGCGGGATCATCAGAATAAATCTATAGGAGGTGAAGTATGAACCATACCAGGGTTCTACTAATCGCACTTTTACTGGCCGTTCTGGCTACCTCGGCTGTGTTCGCCGGCGGCGAAGAAGAGGGTGCGTCGGGCGCACCCGCGTCTTTCAACGCAACCGGCTTCCCCATCGTCGACGAACCAATCACGATCACCGCGCTCGCGCAGCGACGAAGTCGTGATGTTCCGCTCGCTGATCTGACGATGTTCCGGGTCCTCTCTGACCTGACGAACGTCTCTGTTGAGTGGACGGAGATTGACGAAGGATACAGTGAGCGAAAATCACTGGCGCTGGCCAGCGGTGACCTACCCGACATGTTCTGGGGCTCGGGCCTGAATGACTCCGACATCCTGGGTAACATCGAAAGCTTCGTGCCCCTTCGCGGTCTTATTGACCAGTACGGCCCGAACATCACCCGATTTATGGAGATCGAGCCGGCCGCAGGTCAGATCGCCATCGCGCCGGACGGTGAGATCTACGGTCTCCCGACTCGCCTCCCGCATCGTCCCGTTGCTTACCACACCGTTGCGCTCAATCAGACGTGGCTCGACAACCTGGGTCTCGATGTTCCGACGACGACCGAAGAGCTCGCGGACGTGCTCGTCGCGTTCAGGGAAAATGACGCAAACGGAAACGGCGATCCCGATGACGAGATCCCGTACTCCTCGAGTACCTGGGACCGCCGCTTTGACTGGCTCCGCGCAAGCTTTGGACTGAACGCGAACCGCGCAAACAGTGAGTTCGTTCACTTTCAGGTCGACGAAGGCCAGATCACCTTCCTTCCAATCACCGATGAGTACCGGACCTTCGTGCAGTACATGCGCGGGCTCTATGAACTCGGTGTGCTGGATCCCGAATCGTTCACACAGAATGAGCAGCAGTGGCGCTCAAAGCTTCGAAACGACGGCTCTCCCGACTTCGTCGTCGGTCTCGCCGCGGTGTTCACGATCGAGAGTATGTTTGGTCCTCGCGGACCGGAAGAGTACATCCGTATCGATCCGATGGTAGGACCTACCGGTCTCCAGCTCTTCCCGGACAACTCACTGCAGGGCGTGATTCGCAACCGTGGATCGATCACCGTCCTCAACGAGCATCCTGAGGCGACGCTTCGCTGGTTCGATGTCCACTATGAGGACGACTGGTCGGTTCAGATGCAGTACGGAACGCTGGATGAACAGCTGACCCTGCTGCCGGACGGCCGCTACGACTTCCTTCCGCTCGAAGATCCTGAGATGAGCTGGGATGTTGCGAAGTGGATGTTCGCCCCGGCCAACCGCGCAGCCATGGGCGTCTACCGCGATCTTGAAGCGAGGATCATCCCGAACCCAACGACTGCGGTGAAGATCGCCGATGATACGATCAACGCCACGTTCACCGATCCAAGCGCGAGCTTCCCGAATGTGTTCCTGGATCAGGCAACGACCGACGAGAAGGCGATCCTCTGGACCGACATCGAGAGCATCATCAATCAAAACTTCGCCACGTGGATTGCAGAGGGTGGGGTTGAGGCTGAGTGGGATTCCTATGTTGAGGAACTCTACTCTGCGGGCCTTGAACGCTACCTCGAGATCTACCAGACTGCGCTGGATAACCAGTAACCACATCTGTGGCCCCGGGACCCCGGGGCCACAACCGAAGTAGGATAACCATGCAAACGATCACGATTGACCCGAAGGTCACCTTCCGCCGTTCGGACAGACTCTATATGCAGTTCATGGAGCCGCTTGGCACGACCGACTCGTCCGTGGAGGCCGCCTGGGATCACCTCTCAAACTCGTGGCGCGAGTCGTTTCTTGAAGTCGTGCGGGATCTTGCGCCCGGCTGCATCCGGTGGGGCGGGATCTACACAAGCTTCTGGAAGTGGCGAGAGGGCGTCGGTGAGCGCGCGTCTCGAACTCCGGCCCACAACCTGCTCTGGAACGGAATGGAGACGAGTCAGGTGGGCGTAGGCGAGATCGTCGATTTCTGTCGGCAGGTAGGCGCGGAGCCCCTGATTGGTGTGAACTTTGCGGCGGACGGACGGCCCCGCTACATCAATCCTCCCATTGGTGACTCCCGCGCCGGCGACGCCCTCGAGGCGGCCGACCTGGTGAGCTACTGCAACGACCCGGATGACAAGCTTCGCCGGGCCCATGGTGTTGCGTCACCCTACGACGTACGTCTCTGGCAGATTGGGAACGAGACCTCGTACCCGCCGGCCGGGCAGCGATTCACCTACCAGGAGAACGCCGAACACTTTGTCGAGTTTGCGCAGAAGATGAAGGAACGAGATCCTTCCATCGAGCTGATCGCGTGGGGCGATGGCGCAAAAGATGAGGAGGTCATGTGGGCGGAGAGCGTGCTTTCCGCTGCCGGTGAGCTCGCCGATTATGTCGCTGTCCACATGATGAACCAGCAGCCGGTTGCAAAGCCGACGATCCTTGAGGGTCGTTCCTACATGGATGATCGGCCGCGCGCATGGGACGAACTC
>JANQQY010000160.1 GCA_028284845.1 Spirochaetales bacterium | reverse complement strand
ATCACACCGGTCCTTCGTTTGAATAGCCTGCGAACCTGTCCCGCGAGGATTCCACCAACGATCTGCGCACCGGCCACCACTGCCGCTGCGAGGCCCGCGATTCCGTACGCACCGCCCTCTCCATAGAGCTCGAGGAGGTAGGGCTGCATCGCGTAGAAGACGTATACGCCCGTTCCGGCGGTGAACGGCGCCATGAGCATCAGCCATCGAACGGGAGGATTCCTAAACCCGTGATCAATCGAAGCCTTCCAGATCGTCTTGATCTGTGCACCGGCGCTCGACTGACGCTCCGGTGAGAATCCCTTGTCCTTCATCATCGCCAGTGCAAACACCAGCGTGAGGCCGAGCATGGAGGCCCGGAGTATATAGGGCACGCCCAGGGAGGTAATCTGGGCGATGTAGCCGCCGGCGACCGATCCGCTCAGCATCGCAATCCCATTCACGATCTGCCCTCGTGCGAGCACGTCGTCGAGGGCGCCATCGAAGCCATCGAAGGCAAGCGCATCGACCAGCCACGCCTCTGTCGCTCCGGAGAAGAAGGTGAACCCAAGGCCCAAGACGGCTGACGCGATTGCCCACCCGTAGAACGGCGCGCGAATGTACCACATGAGGAGGTAGAGTGCCGTGGAGAGAAGCAGAGTCAGCGTTCCGATCACATAGGATGCGCGACGGCCCCACGTGTCGGCGACCACACCGGTTGGTACCTCAAAGATCACCATCCCGAGCGTGAAGAATGCGTTCGCGGCGAATGCCTGCGCGTTGGTCAGGCCGGCGTCCAACAGAAACAGAGTGTTGATGCCCCAGATGAAACTCGACGAGAGGGTCGAGAGCAGCGTCAACGTGAGGTAGACGCGCTGCGTTCGGCGGGATGCGTCATTCATGTTCAGACAGTACGGCTCTTCCGGAGACACGGCAAACGGACCTCTGTAGGCTTGATTCGTCCACTTTGGATCGTGGTATGGTAAGCCGCTCAAAACGAGCAAGGAGGAAGTATGAAGAAGGTATTCGTCGCAATGATCATGCTTGCTCTCGTTGGCACGCTCGCAGTCGCCGACGGGAACTGGCGAAATGGGACGTACACTGCTGAGTCCGACGGTTTCTCGAACGGCTGGAGGAACTTCGTGCGTGTGGTCGTTGAGAACGGCTTTATCACCGACGTCACATTCGATGCTTATGCCGAGGGAGGCGGGATGAACAAGTATCTCGCCTCTCTGATGGGCGAGTACGGGATGTACGAGAATGCCGGCTCCCAGTCACCCTGGTGGCAGCAGGCTGACCTGGCGGCAGTCGAGCTGATGGTCGCTCAGGATCCCAATGTCTTCTCGAACAACCAGTCACAGGTCGATGGAATCTCAGGTGTGTCCATCACAATCATGCCGCACTTCCGGCTCGCAGCGGAGGCGCTGGCCGGAGCACGCCGCTAAACCCTTCCCGATTTGCCCCGCAGACAGGCTGTCTGCGGGGCGTCATTTCTTCACCAATAGAATCCTGCCGGCTGTCAGGATAGGCGTACGCAAAAAAAGAGGGCCATCCATCTCTGGATGACCCCCAATTCGCTCATTCGCGTCGGAACGCTTATGGTGATGCGATCTCGTGAACCTCATTTGCGTCTGCATCGAGCTCTGCAAGCGTCTCCGCGATGTCTGCACCATCGAGGATGGCGTTGAACGCGGCTTCAGCGAGGTCGCGGACCTCGTCGTAGCCGGCGTACGGTGGCTCTGCAGAAGAGTCGCCGGTCTGGAGGATGCTAAACGCGTCCTGGTAGCGCGGGTTCTCCTCAAAGTACGATCCCAGCCCGTCAGCGACGCTATAGCGTACCGGGAAGTAGTTCGAGATGTTGACCCACTCGGCCTGCTGCTCTGCTTCAGTGAACCAGCGAACGAAGAGCCACGCGGCGAGCTGCTGCTCCGGCGTCGTCTCCGGGATGCTGACTGATGCTCCGTACACATTTACCTGCGGTGCGCTGGTGGTGTAGGGGATCGGAGCGACGCTCCACTCAAAGGTGCCGTTCTCGCCCGCATCAACCGCGAGCTCGTAGAAGGGAAGGCCGCTGGTTGATCCCATCGTGAAGATGACCTGCTGATTTCCAAATGCTGTCTGGTCGCCGAACCGCTCCGCGATCTTCGTGGCGTATCCACCGTCGTAGAGTCGCTTCATGAGCTCCATGCTCTCGCGTAGTTCCGGGCTGTTGTACGCATAGCCGGCGCCGCCCGGTGCCGCAATGTCGCCACCTCGTGACTTCACCATCGAATAGACATTTGATGCATTTGTACGGATCTGGTATCCGACTCCAGCCGGCGAGGTCGCCGCTGCTGCCATGACGATCTCTTCGAACTCATCCCAGGTCTGGGGTGGACCGTCGTAACCCAGACGCTCGAGCCATGTCTGGTTGTAGTACATCACCTCTGCCGAGCGGTTGGGCGGGAAGCCGAGTCGTTCGTTGCCGAACTGGGCATTCACGTCGGCGAGGTAGAAGCCGCTGAAGAAGTCGCTGGGATCGTCGACGCCCCAGGTGGGGTGCTCAACGTAGGCGGTCAGGTCGGTGAGACCCTCCGCGACCTGATAGCCGGACGCCTGGTTCTGGTAGGCAACCACAAGCTCAGGCACTTCGCCGCCGGCGAGGCCTGTGATCATCTTGTTGTAGATGTCGCTGTAGCCACCCTGGTTCTCTGCGATGACGGTGATGCCCCACTCGTTCGTCTCGTTGAACCGAGCGACCATCTGCATGAGGCCGTCCTCACGCTCGCGCGTGTGGTTGTGCCAGAACCGAATCTCGGCACCCGACGGATCAACGCCTGCGAGCATGTCCGCACCCGTCGACCCGGATCCGGACTCCTCGGTAGTTGCGGCTCCGAACGCCGTGCCCGCCACGAGAAGCATCACGAGCAAGATTGCAATGTGCTTGAAGAGCTTCATCTCTTCCTCCTCTTGGTTTTTCATTGTCTCGTCTAGCCTTTGAGGCCAGTACGAGCAATTGCCTCAGTTATCTGACGCTGCGCGAGGATAAACACAATGATGACCGGCGCCAGGGCGATCATCGCTCCCGCAAGCCGCAAATGAATGAGGGCGGCTGCCTCGTCAATAAAGCTGGTGAGTCCCACTGTGATCGGCCGCCATCTTGGAGTCTGAGTGACGACAAGCGGCCACTGGAGGGCATTCCACGCTCCCGTAAATCCAAGAAAGCCAACGGTAAAGAGCGGAGCGGTTGAGAGCGGCACAACGATTCGGCCCAGCGTTCCCAGGTGGGATGCCCCGTCTATGCGCGCAGACTCCAGCAACTGTGTTGGTATTTGATTAAAGAACTGGCGCAGCATAAAGATGAAAAAGGCGCTCCCCATGAACGGTACGGTGAGCGCCGCGAGTCGATCGATCCATCCGAACCGTGCGATCGTGAGGTAGTTCGGAATGAGCAGGACCGTCTCTGGAATCATCAGGGTTGCCAGCATGATTGAGAAGATGACCGACTTGCCTGCAAACCTGAGCTTGCTGAACGCAAACGCCGCAGGGATGCTCGTGAGGTAGATTCCGGTGAGCGTCACCGCAGCGATCACCACGCTGTTGAAGAAGTAGAGAGCGAAGTCGGCGTCCCGCCACGCCTCCGGATAGTTCTGCCATTGCGGAACCTTCGGCCAAAACTGCGGGTCAAACGGAATGGCACTTGTTCGAGTGATCGTCTCACCGTAGGTCTTGAGGCTGGTCGCAATCATGTAGAGGAAGGGGAGGATTGCGACGAAGCTTCCCACTACGAGGAAGGTGTAGAGGATCGCACGCATGATAGCGCGCTGCCTGCTGTAGGAGCGCGACGTTAGCTGTCCTGACGACTTGGTGATTCTGCCCGGACCGGCTTGCACATCAATCGCCATAGTGGACCCTCCGCTCCATGAGTCGTCGTTGAAGAACGGTGAGCCCCAGAACAAGGACGAAGAGCAGCAATGACATCGCTGCCGCATATCCAAAACGGCTGCGTCGGAAGAAGCTGAAGAAGATGTAGATGCTCATTGGGTCGGTTGCGCCACCGGTCGCCGGGCTCCGAAGGACGTAGATGGAGTTGAATGCCTTGAAGGTGCCAATGACCCCGAGCAGAGTCAGGAAGAAGGTGCTCGGCGAGAGGAGCGGCACGATGATTCGGAAGAGGACCGTGCTCTTCTTTGCGCCGTCGACCTCCGCCGCCTCGTACAACTGCCGAGGTATGTTCGCGAGTCCGTTCGAGTAGATGAGCGCGTAGTAGCCGATGTAGACCCAGTAGTTGAAGATCATGATCGAGACGAGAGCGAGGCTCGGTCCCTGTGCCCACCCTTGCCAGTATTGGCCCACGATGCCGAGCGGATCGCCCGATCCCCAGCCGAATGCCATCTGGAGGACGCCGGTTCGTTCGCCGAGCCAGCCGAGCGGCTCTCCCCCAAAGATTCCGAGGAGCTCGTTCGCGAAACTGTCGGCACGGAGCGAGAAGAGGGTTTCGAAAATCGCCGCGCTTGCAACGGTCGGTACGATGTAGGGAAGCAGGAAGACGACGCGGAAGAACTGTCGACCTTTGAATCTCTGATCGAGAA
>JANQQY010000156.1 GCA_028284845.1 Spirochaetales bacterium | reverse complement strand
AAACCAATCGCCGGTGGACGTCGATTCAGGATTTTCCTACCACCTCTTTGCAGCCGCCTACTCGGATAGTCCGGATGTGCTCGAAGAGATTGTCTCGATCTATCTGGAAGAGGTGCCGGAGCGCATCACCACCATCGAAGAGGCACTCTCTCCAATCAATTTCGCTGCAATCGTGAAGGCCGCTCACTCGCTGGCGAACACGAGCGGAACCCTTCAGGCGGAACGCGCTCTGGATGCGGCCCGAGAACTCGAAACCGCGGCCCGGGCCGCAGATGAACCTCGCGTCCAGGCGGCTGTGGACAAGCTGCTTCCACTTATCCGATCGATGCTCGACCTCATGCAACGGGCCGAATAACCTACTCCCGACGCTCGGGGATTGGGACCGGTGAATTTCCGGATGCAAGAAATGCCTCGCTCACGAACAGCCCACAGAAGCAATGCCCATACTCTTTCTGATCCGGCTGCGCGTAGTCGCACGGGCAGATAATGTCTTTGTCGCTGCTTCGATCACCGTCGCCGTCGCGACACGGGCACAGGAAGTAGCCATATCTGTTGTAGTTCTCCGCAAGACCCGCAGCGACATCGGATACAAAGTCCGCGTCGCCGTTGAGTTTCCAGCCCTGGTGCCTCGCCACGGCACGCACGAACTCGAGTGCGTTCTGGTGAGTCTTTGTCACCTACTCCTGCTCCGTCGGAAGTCCCAGGGCCTCCGCCCACTTCTCCTGCGTGTAGCCTGTCAGCGCGGTGTCATCGTCAATGGTGAGAATAGGGTAGAGCTTGATGTCGCCGAACTTCGCCTTGAGCTCGGCCTTTACTTCGCGCTTCAAGTCGAAATCGAGTTGGTCCAGGTAGACATATCGATAGGCGAGGTCATTGTCCTTGAGGTACTGCATCCCACGTTTGCAGAATGCGCAGGTGGAAAGCGCGTAGACGCTCAGTTTCCTGGCAGCGATCGGCCCCTCAACCTCGTTGAATTCCACCTGATCAATTGCAGTGCTCATCGCCACATCTTACGACTCCGCGGGAGCCCGTTCAACACTCAAACGGCACTCTGGAGGTTCGTCTACGAGTCGAGCGTCTCAAGACGATGCTCAATTTCCTCGAGCCGCATTTGGAGGTTCGAGATCGTTTTCTCGATTCGTGAGCGCTCTTTGACGAGTTTGTCGACCGGGTCCTCAGGAGTGCGTGCCGACGGCGCGATTACCTGCGTCTTGACCGTGTCTGGACTCTGGCCGGCGAGAAAGGCCTGCTCGGCTTCTCTGCGTCGATCGCCATTCGGGATCTGCGCAACCATCGCCATGTTCTGGTGGCCGATCGATGGGTCGAGATCAAAGCTGCTGATCTTCATCATGGTGAACGCCGTGCTCTTGTCCAGTGCGAGTTCCCGCTCCAGGTAGTCCTCGAACCGGGCGCCCTTGCGGGTGCAGAGCTCCTGCGCCTCAAGAAGGGCCGCCCCAAACGACTTCACCAGCGTGCCGTTTGGAGCGAGAAAGTCCTCGCGCAGCCGTTGCGTGAGCGATGCGAACTCCGGGTCGGTTCGAAAGGGATTCCCGTAGACGCCCGCGCGCTCGGCGTCGGCAAGCAGAGCGTGCAGGATGCTCCGGAACTCCCGATTGTGCGCCCTGGGTCCTACCGGCACGGCCGAGGTGGTGAAGTGTACGTGGTGTGCGAATTCGTGAATCGCGGTGTACATCAACGCGTTTTCGTCGGTGAAGTTCCGGTTGTGAATAATGATCTCGCGCGTCTCCGGGTGGTAGAGACCGTGTGCCTTTTTGCTCTGTTTGCCGCTGAAGATCAGCGAGAACTCTTCGACATCATCCTTGATCTGCAGCAAGCGATCCTTGACCTGGTCTTGATTCATGATTCCTCGCGCCCACTCTATAGCATAGTGGCGTCTTGTGGCGCCGAATCGGTCTTCCTCACGCTCTCGAATCCTCTCTTTATCACTCCAATTATCGCTGATATCCTTATGAGCCGTGGGACAACAACTGAACGGTGAGCCCGACCTCGCAACGGTCACGGCGCTTCTTCGTCAGATTGCAAGTGGGAAATTCACGCCTGTTACCGTTGATGATGATCCGGACTCTCCGGTTGGGGAGTTCGCAGCAGCAGTCAACGATCTTGCGGAGCAGCGTGAGGAGATCGTCCGCAGCTACAACGCGGATCTCAAGCAGAGTGAGGGCCGGTTACGAGGAATCATCGAGTCGACTCCGGTAGGTATCTGCATCACCGACGAGAATGGCTACTACGAGTACGCCAATCCTACCTACTGCAAGCTCTATCAGTACGAACCGGAGGAATTGATCGGGAACCACTTCACCCTCGTTGTTCCTGATGAATACCGCGACGAGCTGATTCGGCTTCACGACGAGTTCATGGGCCGCCGGTACGAGCTTCGTGGCGAATGGTCGGTCAAGAAGAAATCCGGCGAGATCATGAACATCATCGCGGACGCCGCGTACATCATTGACGTTGATGGACGGCCGAAGAAGGTGACCTTCGTCCTTGATATCAGCGAGCGCAAGCGCGCCGAGCAGATGCTCAAGCAGACAGTCGATCGCCTCAACGACGAGATGAGGCAGCGCGAGGAACTTGAGAAGGTGAAGGCGCAGGTCGAGCGAATGATTCGGCACGACCTGCGCAATCCACTAAACGGGATCATCGCCGCAGCGGAGATCCTTATGGTTGACGATATCTCTGACGAGCATCGCGACCTCTGTATGATCATTCGTGAGTCGGGTCGCAAGCTCAATACGATGCTCTCGAGCAGTATGGACCTCATTAAGATGGAAGAGGGAACCTACGAGCTGCGCCCACGCCCGGTGAACCTGGTGGAAGTCATGCAGGAGGTCCGACGCGAGTGTGATCCGCTTGCCGCCGGGACCGGTGTGCGGATGGCGTTCAAGATCGACGGCGACGAGCCCGAGTGGTCCGAACAAATCCCCATTGAGGGTGAAAAGCTCTATCTCTCAACAGCCCTCGCCAACATCGTTCGGAACGCCGTCGAGGCAAGCAGCAAGTCCGATACCGTCACCATATCAGTCACGACCGGTGATCCATACGAGATTGAGGTGCACAACTCTGGAGTCGTCCCGGAGGAGATTCGCGGGGTCTTTTTTGATCGGTATGCAACAAGCGGCAAGAAGAACGGTACCGGTCTTGGAACCTACGTCGCGGCGCTTGTCACACGTGTGCACCGCGGTGAAATCTCGTTTACCACATCCGAGCGGGATGGAACCTCGGTTCTGATCACCTTCCCCGCGCGCCAAGCCCGGACATAGACCGGCGCGACGGGGGTCAATCGTCCGTCGCAGATGTCGATACTCAAAGAAGAATGGGTTCCCGTCGAAGTCCGCTGCGCCCACGCGACGTGATTGTGTTTGCTCTTCTCTTGGTGATTGCGGGCGGAGGTCTCTACGCAGCCGATGGCCGGCCCATTGGAGAACTCCTCGAGGAAACCGGCGCAATTCTCGAGTGGGACGACTTCAGCCGAAGCGGCATGATCTGGAAGGGCCTTGATTCGATCGGCTTTATGTCCGGCGAGGAGATCGCCGTGGCGGATTTTACCGAGCTGATGCGGATTGAACCGATTGTCTACGAGCTTGGGCGTCTCTACGTTCCCGACCCGACGTTCGAGGCGCTTGTACAACGGTTGGGCCGTGTGGGACCTGCCCCTCGGCTCCGCCCCGTGAAGGCGATTGTGATCGATGCCGGCCACGGCGGGCGAGATCCTGGAGCCGTTCGCACAGTCACCGTTGACGGCGAGTCGACCATGTACATGGAGAAGGAGTTCGCCCTCGATATCGCGCAGAGAATCCGCTCGGAGCTCACGCCCTTGATCGATGGTCCGGAGATCGTACTGACTCGTGACTCGGATGTCTTTCTCGAGCTGCCGGAGCGTACTGAACTCGCAAACAATCTACGAGAGGATCCTCTGGACAACATTCTGTTCATCTCGATTCACGTGAACTCGAGCGCCGCGCTCTGGGGCGACGGCCGCGGAGTAGAGATCTTCTACCTGCCACCCACGCAGCGTCGGCAGGTACTGGAAGCATCAGTCGCAGAAACCCTCGAGCCCGACATCTCCGCCATTCTGAACAACCTCAAGGAAGAAGAGTACACGTGGGAGAGCGTGCAGATGGGGTACGCGATACTGGAGGCGGTGGCAACCTACGTCCCCGAAACGCCGATTGAGCGCGGAGTGCGCGTGGCGAACTTCCACGTCGTTCGAGAGGCTCGAATGCCGTCGATCCTCGTCGAGACCGGCTTTATCAACAATCGTGAAGACCTCGCACTCCTCGCGGACTCAGCCTATCGACAGCGAATGGCAGAGGGCGTTGCAGCTGGAATCGCGGCCTACGTGGAAGACTTCGAGACACTTCAGTAGTCGGGTCTTTCGCTAGACGCATGTGATCCTGCCGGCTCTCCCGGCCCAATCGCCATTTGACAAAGCCATCCGTGATCCTACAATGCAATCGAATTGAAGGAGTCGTAATGGGCAAGATGAAGATCAAACCTGGCGTCGTCACCGGCAGCCAGCTACAGGAAGTCTTTGAGTACTGCAAGAGCGTTCCCTGCGCAATGCCGGCGGTTAACGTTGTTGGAAGCAACTCGATCAATGCCGCGATGCAATCTGCGAAAGAGGCGGGCGCACCAATCATCATTCAGTTCTCCAATGGCGGCGGACTGTTCAACGCGGGGAAGTTTCTCGACAATACCGACCAGAAGGCGGCAGTCGCCGGTTCGGTCGCCGGCGCGCATCACATTCGCCTTCTCGCGGAGTACTACGGTGTCCCCGTAATTCTCCACACCGATCACTGTGCAAAGAAGATCATCAAGTGGGTCGATGGGATGCTCGATGCGGGCGAGGAGTTCTACAAGGCCAACGGAGAGCCACTGTTCAGCTCTCACATGCTCGACCTCTCCGAAGAGTCCCTCGAGGAAAACCTCGAGACCTCCGCAACCTATCTCGAACGAATGGCGAAGATCGACATGACCCTCGAGATTGAGTTGGGAGTGACCGGTGGCGAAGAGGATGGAGTAGACAACTCCGACGTCGATAGCTCACGGCTCTACACTCAGCCGGAGGAGGTTCTCGCGGCCTACGACAAGCTCCATAGCATTGGGTCTTTCACCGTAGCTGCCGCATTTGGAAACACGCACGGCGTCTACAAGCCGGGTAACGTGAAGCTGCGACCGATCATTCTGAAGAATTCGCAGGATAGGATTCAGGCCGATAGAGGCACCGGCGAGAAACCGCTCGATCTCGTCTTTCATGGCGGCTCCGGCTCCACGGAGGCCGAGATCAAAGAAGGCGTCTCATACGGAGTCGTCAAGATGAACATCGACACGGATACTCAGTGGGCGTTCACGCATCCCATCAAAGAGTACATGGACGCAAACGACGGCTACCTGCACTCTCAGATCGGAAACCCTGAGGGTGCCGATCAGCCCAACAAGAAGAAGATCGATCCTCGAGCCTGGCTGCATGCGGGCGAGAAGGGAATCGTCGCGCGCTTGGTTGAGGCGTTTGACGATCTGGGAAGCAAGGATCAGTTCGAGTTCTGAGCCGGCCGGAACGGCTACGCGACAACCATGGGCCGCAGGAAGACGATCTCTCCTGCGGTCTTTTTATGCACACGTTCCTCGGCCTCCGACGTGTCGGCATCCGCGGGAAAGACCGACCAGAATGCTCCGCCGCCACCCGCGCCGCTGAGCTTCCCGCCCAGGGCTCCTGCCGACTCGGCTGCCAATAGCGCGCTCTCGAGCAGTGGTGTGCTGAGGCCCAGCTCCGTGAGGGTGCGCTGCGCCTGCCTCGCGAGATCTCCCATCTCCAAAGCAGTCGTGGCCGTGGAAGCCTCTCTTGCACATCGACCCAAATCATTGAGCTGTGCGTCCACCTTCTCCCTATCTGCATCCCTTCGCTCTCGGATTCCTCTTACGAGCGCCGCCGTGGAGCTGATGCGCGGTAGGGCGCCAACGAGGAGTTTCATTGAGGGCAGGCGCGCGGGCTCACGCCGCGGCAGGTTCGGCGGATCCGGATAGATGGTGCTCGCGCCGGGATAGAGCGCGAGCCCGGTGTCGATGCCCGAGGGCGTTCCGTGAAATCGGTGTTCGAGCCGATGTGACGCCTCCCAGAGACGGTCCGCGTCCCCGGTTAGTCTGTGTGTCGAATCAAGAGCGCGAAGCAGCGCGATGCAGAGGGCCGCGGAGGAGCCAAAGCCCACGGCGGTTGGCAACGATCCGGATAGGCGTATCGTCCCGCGGCCTGCTTCCAATCCCAGGATCGCGTGCGTCTCATCCGCGACTTCTCGAACAATCGAGACGGCGTCATTGGGGATGCCCTCGAAGCTCCACTGAGGTCCTTCTATAAAACTGAGGGAGAGCGTCGCCTCGAGTTGGATCCCCAGAGCCGGATGGCCGTATACCGCGGCATGTTCTCCGAACAGAAGCAGCTTTCCGTGACCGGTGCCTACTCCCATACGAGTCCCTCCGTAACAACGGTGTAGACGTCCGATCCCGATGTCTGCGCGGCCAGCCCTACGCCCAGCTCGTTCCCGGCACCAACGGCCTTGAAAGCCTCCAGGTGTGCAAGCGATGCATCCTTGGGCGGTGTGATGGTCGCCGGCACTCCAATCGCCTCACCCAGCTCAACTCCGATTCTTCGGCACGCCGCGAGGCGGGTTGCGGCCTCGTCACATGTTCGCGCAGCGGCCAAGGCTTCGACCGCGTGATTGGATGCGGCAAGGAAATCCGATGCTGCACTCCGGTTGTGATCCTTCCATTCCGTATATCGCGCAACGGCTCCTGGTGTCCGAACGGGTTTTGGACCCGGGAAGAGAAGGATGTGGTCGAGCCAATCCAGGCCCAACCGAGCCGCGCTCGGTCGTGCGCCGCCGCGAAAGAGTATCACGCCTCCCAATGCGCTCGCCCAGATGTCGTAGCCGCTTCCGCGACCATGCTGTCCGGCGCGGTGCGCGATGGTCGCAACACGCGCCACCTCCGCGCTGCCGACTGGTAGCGAGTCTCCATCCGTCTCTCCGGCGCCACGATTGTGGTCGGTCCCTTCACCATCTGGGCCACCCGTCCAGAGTCCCGTGAGCAAGACCGTCGTCGCGGCGCTCGACCCAAATCCCCGCTTGTCGCCTTGGGCGGTGAAGAAGGCGTTTGTATCGATTCGAATCCGTCTCGTGATTGGTCCCAGTTCGCGCGTCAACGCCGCCACCGCACCCTCAAGGAAGGGGTCGCCCGGAAAGGCGAACTCGCCCGCAGGCGTGACGCCGGAGATGGAGAGCGAATCCGATTCCTCGGACGCCGCCTTTGCCATCACATCGACCGCCACGGCGAGTCCCAGTCCGCCCTCTTCCAAGACGGCGTACTCACCGGCAATAAGGACGTTCGCCGGAACACGGGCGTGGCGCACGCGCCTACTCGATCGTGACACGTGGCAAACCGCCGATCGTGCTCTCGATCATCGTGACTTCCGGGAATGATGCGGCCAGCGCCTCTCTGACCTTCGTAATCGAGCTCGCATCTGTGACGAGCTTCACCTGCGGTCCGGCGTCCATCGTCTCCCATACCGGGAGGCCAGAGTCTCGAAGCTCTTCAGCCAGATGGATGATGCCGATGCTCTCCGGCAGCCAGTAGATAAATGGTGGGCGCGCAGTGAACATCGTGGAGAACATCATGAGGTAGCTCTCGCGCATCGCCAATCCAAGCGCTTCCAGATCCTTCGCCTCAAGGGCACTCGCAGCCCGAGATACCAGCGCCTCAGACTGCTCGACCCATACGGGGTAGATCGCGCTCGTCTCCCGGCTGTGATTCATCCCGGCGCGCGATCCTATTGGCTTGGGCCCCGTGTTTACTACCGCAACCAGCACCCGCAGCTCGGGCCAGTAGTCGTCCGAGTGAAGTCGGATTGCCGATGCTTCTCCACGTCCCCACCTCGTGAACCCGCCAAAGACCGCTCTGCTCGCGCTGCCGGAACCGACCCGTGCAATCGCGGAGAGTTCTTCTTGCGAGAGCCCGGCTTCAAAGAGCGCGTCCAGGCCGAGCGCGAGCGCCGCGAATCCGGATGAGGATGAGGCGATCCCCGCCGCCGTTGGAAAGCTGTTCGAGCTATCTATCTCTACTCGATGTGACGAATCTGAGGCCGGACGGAACTTCTCGATCACGGGGAGGTATGGATCAAGCGACTGCGATTCACCGCCAATACGAACAGAGTCTGTTCGCTCATTCGTGAACCGAATGCGCGTGGTTGTGCGAAGGTCGTGGAGACCGATTGCGATACTGCTCGTCGCCGGAATGTTTCGGCCGGCGTCGGTCTTCCCCCAGTACTTCACGAGCGCCAGGCTTGGCGATGCCTCTGCGGTCACCGTCATCTGCCCGTCCCACGAGATCTGATCTCCGTCAGCGCGTCTCTCGCTGCCTCTCGGGAGTAGTTGCCCCGCTCCTCAAGTACTCCCACAACATCGGCGCGTTCCGACGAATCTGCGCCGGCGGCCCAGGCAAGTCGATGAGCGTGCAGACGCATGTGCCCGGACTGGATGCCCTCCGTCACGAGCGCAAGGAGCGCCGCCAGATTCTGTCCGAGCCCGACTGCGCAGGCGATTGCGGCGAGCTCTCTCCCGGACGGCTTTCCCAAGAGCGACAGTGCGGCCGAACTCGCGGGGTGGATCCCGGCGGCGCCCCCAACGGTCCCGACCGCAATCGGCATCTCCAGATGGCCTTCCAGACGATCGCCTTCGAGGGTGAATCGCGAGAGCCCGCGGTAGACTCCGTCTCGTGACGCATAGGTATGTGCGGCCGCTTCAACGGCTCTCGTGTCGTTCCCGGTCGCAAGCGCGAGCGCCGAGATGCCGTTCATGATTCCCTTATTGTGGGTGACCGCACGGGCGGGATCGGTTCGGGCGATTTCAGATGCGAGAACAAGGCGGCGGGCGACCTCGGCCCCGGCGATCCCTGCGCGCGCGAGGCGTTCCGCCGGTAGAGAGAGCGTTGCAGTGGTCAATCGCTCGGCCGCCTCGTTGCTCAGGATCGCCATGACAACTCGTCCCCGCGTGGACGACTCGAGCGGGGCACGAAGCGATTCCATCACGCTGTTGACGGCATTGGCGCCCATCGCGTCGCGCACATCAATTCGAACCTGAATACGGATGAGGTCCGTTTCCGATTGGTGGGTGACCTCCATGCTTCGCCAGCCCCCGCCGCGGCGAGCCATTCGTTCAAGGAGCGGTGCCACATGGTGGCGGAGCTCTTCCTCAAGGCCCGTGATCGTCGGGACCTGTGAGGGGTCGCACCCCTCCAGGTATATCTGACCGGTGGTGATCGGTTCCGGCGCGGTCGCGCGGAACCCGGCGCTTCGCGCCACGATCCCTGCCGCGAATGACGCAGCGGCGATCACAGATGGCTCCTCGGTAGCGAGCGGCACGTCGTAGGGGGTGCCGTTAATGACAAAGCCGGTTGCAATGCCGATGGGGATCGCCGTGTAGCCCACCGCAGCCTCGACCATCACGTCCGACAAGTCGATGAGGCGCGGTTCGGACCCGAACGCCGCGGAATCAACTCCGGACGCCTGCTCGACGGCCGCGCGTCGCTCGTCAATCTGAAGTCTGCGGAACCGTCGCGGAAGTCCCATCAGCGACTTCGCTCTATGAGCTGCGCGGTGAGGTGCTCGAACTCCTGAGTCATGAGAAGGGGTGCCTGTTGGAGGTCGGCAACGGTCCGGGAGCCGGTCAGCATCATCACGTTTGCTACGACGGCGCGGAGGTGGTCGGCGTATTCGATCCCGGCTTCGAGCCCGCCGCGTGCGGTCTCGCGGGCGAACGGAAGGGCGAGTCCGGCCGCTTCGGCGCCGAGCGCCAGTGAAAGCGCAACGTCGAGTCCGGTGCGCAGACCGCCCGACGCGAGGATACGTCCTGAATACCGACGGTTCGCCGCGAGCGATATCCCCGTCGGAATGCCCCACTCCCGCAGCTCTTCCGCAACGGTGCGCTCGCGCCCGCTCAGGCGATGTGCTTCCACGGTGACCCAGTTCGTGCCACCACTCCCGGCGACATCGACATAGCGGACTCCTGCATCAAGCAGTCTGCCCGCGTCCGCAGGTCCAATGCCGAATCCGGTCTCCTTGGCGATGATCGGAACGGGAGAGGCCTCGCAGAGGCGCCGGATGCCGTCAAGAACGCCGTCAAAGTCGCGGTCACCCTCGGGTTGCGCGAGCTCCTGGCCGGGGTTCAGATGCACGGCCAAGGCGTCGACCTCAAGCCGCTTCAC
>JANQQY010000109.1 GCA_028284845.1 Spirochaetales bacterium | reverse complement strand
AGATCTATTTCGACAAGTTCGCCTAGGAGTCGGCCATGAAGATGTCACCTGAGTATGCAAAAGCCCAAGCAAACATGCAGCCGGGCGTCATCACCTCTGATGGTTTTTTGGGCAACGACCGGCGTCCGATCGTTGAGATCATCGCGGAGGACGAGTCAAAGATGGAGCAGCTCAACGTCGACTTTCCGGAAGCCGTCGAACGAATGCGCCACCTGATGGAAGAGGGCCGGAAGGGTCTGGGCGAGCCGGTAACGGTCGACGGGAAGTGGATCGTGCAGATCTTCGAGGCACGCGGTTTTCTGGCATCCCCATTCGAAGACGGAATCTACCGGAAGGTCAACGCACAGGTATCAAAATCGGAAGGCGGACGCGAGAGCGACGACAAGATCATGTTCTCCGAGCTTAGCCTCCATCTGATGGAGAAGTACCACTTCCTCCAGGGCGCGGGATCAACGTTTCGACTAGATCCTCACGACATCAGCAGAGTGCTTTTCTCGTAGGAGTGATGCCCACCGAGTTCTAGTAGGCGGTCGCCCGCCCGCGGCCTTTTGATTAATAGGAACGTTATCTCCATTAGCAGGGATATTGCTACATGAGCCTATCTCGGGTAGTATCGTCGCGATGGAGCAGGATCGGATCCTCATTGTTGAGGATGAGCGAATCATCGCGCTGGATCTCAAGCGACGCCTCGAGCGGTTTGGGTATGCCGTCGTTGGACTCGCTTCTGATGCCGACAGCGCCATCGCGATTGCTACCAAAGAACGGCCCGATCTCGTCCTCATGGACATCATGCTCCAGAACGGTACCGACGGGGTTGCCGCGGCAACGGAGATTCGACGCGACCATAGGATTCCGGTCGTCTTCCTGACCGCGTACGCAGACGATTCAACCATTCAGCGCGCAAAAGTAGCCGAGCCGGTAGGTTACGTCTTGAAGCCGTTCAAGGAGCGTGAGCTTCACACGACAATCGATATCGGACTCTACAAGAGTCGTGTGGAGCGGGAGCTTCTCAAGCAGGAGCGACTCTTCTCGTCGATTCTGCGGAGCGCCGGGGACGGCATTGTCGCGACCGACGCCGACGGGCGAGTGAAGTTCATGAACCCCGTTGCCGAGACACTGACCGGCTGGCGCGAGGACGACGCGCGCGACAAGGATGTAAACGAGGTCGTCTGCATCGTCTCCGAACCAAATGACGAACCGGTTGTGATCCCGACGCGCACGAATCAGCCCGACGGACGCTCTCCTGCCGGGACCGCCAGAGCGTTTGACGCAGTAGCAATCAAGAACCGACTCGGAGCCCGAATTCACGTTGAAGGGACCCTCTCTGAGATCAGAGGGGAGCGCAACGAGTTTGAAGGCGTCACGATCGCGATTCACGATCTCACGGACATCAAGCGCCTGAATGAGACCGTCACCTACCAGGCGAGTCACGACACGCTCACAGGGCTGATCAATAGAGATGAGTTTGCCGCAATTCTGGAACGTATCGCCGATGATGCGGAGACGAATGATGAGACCCACACCTTTCTCTTCCTGGACATTGACCAGCTACGAGTCATCAACGACGTCTGCGGACACCGTGCCGGGGACGAACTCCTGAGTCAGACGGCAAACGAGATTGCCCGCCTCGCGGATCAACCTCACGTCTTGGCGCGACTCGGTGGCGATGAGTTCGGATTGATTCTGCAGAACGTTGGGACGGAGGCCGGCGCACGCACGGCAAAGAGACTCGTGAAGGCGCTGAACCGCAAGTTCGTTTGGGAGCAGAAGACATTTACCGTGACCGCGAGTATCGGCGTTGCTCCCATCTCGCGCGGAAACAGCTCCGTAAATGACATCCTCGCCGCCGGCGACGACGCCTGTTCGCTCGCAAAGGAGCACGGTGGGAACGGCGTTCGCGTTTACGAGACCTCCGACTTTGTCTTCCTTCGGCGACGCGGCGAGATGCAATGGATCTCACGACTCACGAAGGCACTCGAAGACGACCGATTTGTCCTCTACCACCAGAAGATTAAGTCACTCACCGGCGACGACCCCCGCGGAAAGTAT
Organism: Spirochaetales bacterium; assembly: GCA_028284845.1. GTDB lineage: Bacteria > Spirochaetota > Spirochaetia > DSM-27196 > SLST01 > SLST01. Next base: position 2,892 of record JANQQY010000109.1, on the reverse strand, counting down.
GAGATCCTGCTTCGCCTGCAAGACAACGACGGCGGGCTCGTACAACCTGCCGAGTTCATACCCGGCGCCGAGCGCTACAAGCTCATGCCGTCAATCGACAAGTGGGTCATTGCAAACGCCTGTCGCTATGTGAGCAAGGCAAAGAGCGCCGGGATCGACCTCCCGATCATCTGCGTCAACCTGAGCGGCTCCTCGATCGCGGATGGTACCCTACTCGACTACATCCTCCTTATGCTGGAGGAGAACCGGGTCGACGGGTCGAGTCTCTGCCTTGAAATCACCGAAACAACGGCAATCCAGAACTTCAACCGAGCCGTGGAGTTCATCGAACGTCTGCATCAGACCGGCGCAACCTTCGCGCTCGACGATTTTGGCAACGGATTCTCATCATTCTCCTACCTAAAGCAGCTCAACGTCGACTACCTCAAGATCGACGGCTCGTTTGTGAAGGACATCGAGACCGACGAAATTGACTTCGCAATGGTGGAAGCGGTGAACAATATTGGTCATATCATGGGCATGAAGACGATCGCCGAGTATGTCCGAAACGAGGCGATCCAAGAGAAGTTGCGTGATCTTGGAGTCGACTATGCGCAGGGCTATGCCATTTCAACGCCCGACCCACTGCCTCATGCGCAGGAACTCCTTCGATCGGATCCGAATGCATAGATGAGGCTCTCACGTCGACTCCTGATCCTTGGTGCAGCGCTCTTCGCCTCTCTCACCAGCCTTGGAGCGCAAGAGACCGCCTGGTTCCAACACGAGACGGAGCACTTCCGCATTATCTACCGCGGTGCCGACCGGGAGGCCGCCGCACTCGTTGCAGGCTTCGCTGAAGAGGTCTATCAGACGGTTACCGACTATCTTGGCAGCTCGCCGGAGCGAGTGGACGTCGTCCTCTACGGCGAGACAGACCTTGCGAACGGATTCTACACACCGGCACCGCCGCAGCACATTGCACTCTATACGCGCCCGCCCACGACGACCTTTGTTGGACCGCGGACCGAGTCGTGGCTCAGAATACTCCTGATCCACGAGTTGACCCATTTTGTTCAGGCCAACTTCAAACCCGGTCTCTTCTGGACCGTGGGTTCGATTTTTGGCCGATCGCTGACCGGGCTCCAGCTTGGGCTCACGCCCTTCTGGTTCGTGGAGGGTATGGCGATCGTCGCAGAGACCGAGTTTACGCAAGGCGGGCGCGGACGGGACGTGGCATTCGAGATGCTGACGAGGGCGCCGATTCTCGAGGATCGGATGTTCGATCTGAGACAGCTTGGGTATTCGAGCCACCTGGCGCCGTTTGGAAGGATCTATCCGGCCGGTCATCTCATCTGGGACTTCCTGGTGGACGAATACGGTCAGGAGGTCGCGGCGGATGTGGTCGCCGAGATTTCCCGTTTTCCGCTCTTTGGAGTCCAAGGACCCATTCGCAGAGTAACGGGAGCCCGACTGAGCGACGTCTACGACGCGGCGATTGCAGCAGCCTCAGGGTCGTATCCAGTGATAGATGGACAATCAGTCCGAGTGACTCCTGCCACGCGCTCCGATTACTATCCGCCCCGCTCTGTTCAAAATCGTGTCTACACCTACCGAACTCGTCCTGATCGACTCCCGGCGATCGTAGAGATCGATCTGTCGACTGGAGTGGAGACGATTGTTCTCGAGGGAAGACTCACTGATGAGTCCTCGTGGTCGGTATCGCCAAGCGGCAGACAGATCGCAGTTGCAACGATAACTGCGGACAGGACCTATCCCGACCGACCACAGATCCACTCGGACATCTACCTTGTCGACCAAGAGGTAGGAACCTGGGTGCCTATTACCGAAGGCGGTGGGATCTATCAGCCGGCGTTCTCAGCGGACGCGAGATCGATCTTTGCGATACGACGGCGCGGGCAGTTTTCCGAGCTGATAGAGATACCGATTGACACAGGAGTCCCACGGACGATCTACGCACCCGACCAGACGAGCCTCTACTCGCCGGCTGTCGCGCCGGACGGAACATCGGTTGTCGTCGTCGCCAACACGAACGGCGCTCAGACGCTCCATCACATCGATTTGGATTCGAACACTGTTCGGGCACTGACCGATGCCCGATTCGGAGCACCCTCGTCCCCACGGTTCACCGACGCAGGGGCGCTCCTCTATGCCCTCGATGACGGCGAGAACCTTGTCTTGTACTCGCACGATCCCGAAACCTCGGCGGCATCGATCGTTGCGACCGATCCGGTTGCAGTCCTTGGTGGCACGCTCGTTGGAGAGACCCTGGTCTTCTCCGCCTACACGGCAGACGGGCACGCCCTCCGGCGCCGCGAGTTCGATCCCGGCAATCAACACATCCGCGCAATCGAAGAGAGCGTCGATGCCACTCCTCAGAACTCGACCGGAACGACTGCCGCGGCACACCCTGCGCACGATCAGGTCGCCTTGGATCAGACCAGGTACGTGGCAGTACCGTGGCCGCGGTTCTGGCTGCCCTCAGTAAGTCTCGCGTCCTCCTCGTTATCGCTCGGCAGTATCGGCCCGGGCATCCAGGTCTTCGGGGCCGATTTCCTTTCGAGAAACTCTATCGCCGTGGCATCCCACTACTTCCCGGCGGTCGAAGCGATAGACTACTCGATTGCCTACAGCCTCACGCTCGGGCGTTGGGGCGCGGCTCTCGAACACGCTTCAGACGTGCTCATCGACTCCGATGAGCTGGTCGATCGAGGCTTCGCCACCCAGGTCGCAATCACCCATACACCACTCTCGAGCTTCGCCCTTGGGGTATCCACGGAAGCGCGCGCACGTATCGCTCTTTCTCACCGAGTGACCGAGTCGGGCGGCCCCTCGCTCAGACCAGAGCTTGCCGTCACGTTGAGCCGCACGCCGTCCTCGCCGCAGAACCTCGTC
>JANQQY010000103.1 GCA_028284845.1 Spirochaetales bacterium | reverse complement strand
AAAGCGCATGTGACGCAGTCTAAACTCGATGTAGGTCGTATTGATGGACGGATTCCCAGAGGACAACCCAGCCGAGCAACTCAGTGACGAGACCGAGATGCAAGTCGATTCGGTTGATCTGCGCGAGAAGATCCAGGACTTCTACCTGCCCACACAGCTCGTGGATGCGATCGAACGCCTGGGCGGCATTCCTTCATCAAGCGAAGTCACAACCGTTGGTGTGGCCTTCCTCGATATTGCAGACTACACCTACCTTTCGCAGTTCCTGAGCCCGCAGGAGAACCAAGACCTCCTCAACGGCCTCTATACGGCATTCGCCGGAGTGCTCAAGAATCATGGTGGCTACCTCAATAAGATCGAGGGTGACAGCATCATGTTTCACTACGGCGGTAGCATCGACCCCAATGTACGAGACCTCTCGGAAGAGGAGGCCGAACGCTACATCGCGCGCGAACTCTTCTACTCCTGCGTCGAAATGCAGCGTGTCTGTGCGATGTTCAATCTCGCCAACGAGAAGTTCCTGGGGGAGGGCGCCAGTGAAGAGTCGAAGACGGCGCTCCGCAAGGCCTTTACCATCATCTCGACCCTCCGGAACAACTTCGAGGCGGCCCAGGCGATCAACGCTCTCTTTCAGATTCGCATCAGGATTGGAGCGAACATCGGCAAGGTTACGATTGGAAACTTCGGTCCGGACGGTGCGAAGCAGTGGGACGTCGTTGGAAACGCCGTCATAGATGCCAAGCGAATGGAATCGTCTGCGCCCATCGGCGGCCTCCGCATCTCGAATACGCTCTACTCGAAGCTGCTGGAGACCGGCATCGCCGACGCCTACTTCGACCGGTTCCGGAGGGAGGCACTCGTCCTTGGGAGCTACTATCGTGACATCACTCGAGAAGAGCTCTTCAAGGGGAGCACGGTCCTCCTCAAGGACAAGAAGGGCGCGACCTTTGATACCTACAGCGTTCAGGTCACGCCGAACCTGCCCGAGTCGGTGGCTCAGCAGGTCAAGGATCTACTCGTCTTGGGAGAGAGCGGCGCCGATCGAGTCATTGGCCTGCTTCAATACTATCGCGGCAATCCGTACGTCATGAATGCGATCGAGGACGCCTTCTCCGCATCAGGAGTTGTGCTTCGAAAACGGTACATGCTCGAATGCATGTACCCGCATCAGCTCAAGGCGCTCCGAGAGCAGTATGACAACAACGTTACGCAGATCACCGAGCATGTGAACAATCACTTCTCGCTCTACCAGATCCTCGACAAGCTTGGAGTCTTTCAGGATCTGGTGAAGCAGAATGCGGATAGCGGCATTCCGGAGCAGCAGTTCTCAGACTACGATCACTACATGAGTTCGCAAGAGGCGAGGATTCGAGGAGGCTACGAGCGGAACCGCGCCCACATCGAACGAAGGGCGTACTTCTTTAACGTTATGTTCCCGCTGGTATTTGCGAGTATTCGTTCGAGCATCTACGAGTATCAGATCGACTCTGAAGAGCTTGAGACCCTCGCCGGCGCGTAGCGTCGCCACGCCTGCGGGACGATTTGGGGTGCGCCACGGAGCGAGGAGATGATACGCTTTGCAGCATTGTGTGCTCCTATGAGATTCGCGGCGCTCGGCCCCAGCTCCACTTCCGCAAGTTTCCCGGTGACATAGAGACCCTCGCGCCAAGAAAGGTCTTCCCGTACCACAGGGTACCCGTCGGTGTCTTTGGGTAGCTGAGGCCCCGAAAAAGAGTCGGCAATCCTGTCGATGAGTGAACCGGCCGGGCGGGCCGGTTCGAATCCGGTTGCGAGAACTATCCGGTCTGCACGAACAGTTCCCGATTGCGTAGAGAGATGGATCTCTCCGTCGATCACCATTGCGCTTTGAATGCTCTCCACACGATGGATGATCGCTCCGTCCCGAACGGCGTCGAGCAATCGTTGGTGGAGGCCTGGAGTGACCGTGCCGGGATGACGGGCTGATTCGAGGAGAGCCCGACGCACGGGCCTGGGTGCTGCCGCGTACTCCTCCATGCAACGCGGCCCGATGTAGCACGGGTCCGAGTCGAACTGAGACTCGCGGAGCGGCCGCCGTGAGAGCAGCACGGGTGGGAGTCCACCAGCATCTGAGAGCGAAAGAGCGAGTTGCACCGCAGAGATGCCTCCACCGATGATCGCGACGCGTTCCCCTCGAATCTCGGTCCGGCGAAAGCTGTCCGAGAACAGATGGTCGATCAAGCTGGCCCGGCTCGGCGACTCGAGCTGGCGGGCCCAAACCGGGATTCTTGGCGTAATGCCGGCGCCGAGGGCGAGAACCACGCGCTTCGATTGAAAAGTCCTGCCGTCCGCAGTCGCTGTCGTATACGAGCCTTCGGGACCTTCGCGGATATCGACAACCTTCCCCTGGACCCAGCACTCATCCAGCCCCGCCGTTGCTACGTGCGCGTGGTGCCTGAAGAGTTCGAGTGAAGGTCGAGCGTATGGTTCGATCTCGTGGTGTGCTCGACTCAATCCGGTGCAGTCGCCTGCCCAGAGGGCGCCGAAGTCGGGCATCAGGCCGTGTGCCCCGGGCGACCTCAGGAACCGCATGCCGCACGCCTCCGTGCGGCGGTCCCAGACCGCGAGCGGCACGCTGTGCGCATCAACGATCGCGAGCTCTGCGATAGGCAGGCCGACTACCGTTCGGAGGGCGTTTGCGATGATGACGCCCTGTGGGCCGCCACCCACGATCAACCAAGAGTACACGGCTGAATGTACGCTCCTGCGCCGGGATCTCCAATTGCCCGGTCAGTGGCTCTTTAGTATTACTCTTCCATGGATTGTGATGTTCTGGTCGTGGGAAGCGGCCACAACGGGCTGACCGCCGCCGCCTATCTGGCAAAATGGGGCTACAAGGTCATTGTGCTCGAGCGACGGGAGACGATCGGCGGTGCCGTATGCACCGAAGATATGTTTGGCGGGTTCAAGCTCGATGTTGGTGGATCGGCCCATTTCATGATTCACCACACGCCGATCGTCCAAGATCTCTCGCTTGCGGACTACGGGCTCGAGTACATCCCTCTCGACCCTTTTATGACCGCGCCCTTTGATGATGGAAGCTCGATCAGCTTCTATCGCGACCTCGACAAGACCTGTCAGAACATTGCGAGGATCAGCGAGTCCGATGCGGACGCCTACTATCACTTCATCAAGCGGTGGCAGCCACTAAACGAATCGGTGTTTGAGTACTTCCTGGAACCGCCCACGATGAGTGGTTTTGGTCGAAAGCTGATCATGAAGAAGTTTGCGGGTTCGGCTGCAGACCGAACCGACATGCTGCGCAAGCTCTTCTCGAGCTACGGCCGGCTTATCAATGAATCGTTCACGGATGAACGGACCAGAGCCGCTCTCGCCTGGTGGGGAGCTCAGAGTGGTCCGCCGCCAATCGATACTGCGAGTGCAGAGTTCATTGGGTGGCACTCGGTGATCCACAAGAAGGGACCGGCCAGGCCGCGGGGTGGTTCAGGCATGCTCACACAGGCGCTCGCCGCATTCATCAGGGACCACGGCGGAGAAGTGATTCCGGAGAGCGAGGTAGAGGAGATCCTCGTAGAGAATGGCCGGGCCGCCGGAGCACGCACTGTTCACGGCGACACCTTTACCTCGAAGCGGGTGATCTCGAACGCCCACGTCTGGGTGACCTTCCTCGACCTTCTGAAGAACTG
>JANQQY010000094.1 GCA_028284845.1 Spirochaetales bacterium | reverse complement strand
AGATCTCCATCATGCAAGGTGCTCAGATCGCTTCCGAAGAGGCCATAGATCGCGTCTTCGGCCGAGATCCCCGTGGGCAGAACATAGAATTTGGTATTTCCGTTCGGGAGCTTCTCGAATCGTGAATGAAACAGCTCGCTTCTTGGAGGATTTCCAGGAACGTGAAGTACCGCACGCAGCGCCAGGTGATCAAATGGGGCTACCGCATCGCTGACCAGGACGCGAAATGAACGAAGCTCGCCCTCGGGGTCAATGCCAAGCCACCATGGGAAGGGAGGCAGCTTGCCCACCTCTTCATCGAGCTCGAGGCCGAAGTAGTCCGCAAAGGCCGGGGACATCTCGATGAGTCGGCCGTCCCGGTCGTGCGTCGTTGCGAGCGCGCCGTTCGCGTTCTCCTGACCCTCCACCTCCACACTCAATTCGACGGATCTGGGGCTGAAGTCATCAATCTGCAATCTCCTCACGTGCCGAGAGCAAACGGTTGGCGGGCAAATGGGCCAATCCATGAAACCGTCGGTCGATGCCTCCTGGTGTATCTTTCGGTCTGGGTCTCGGGCGCGGTCGAGATGGAAGTCGTTTGATCCGAGCTCTCGGGAATCCCGGCGAGTAGCGGAAGCTGAGTCCGCAGCCAGATCTCTGAGAATCTTGGTGAGGAGATCGCGAAGGTACGCTTGTCATCGCCCCATTGAGTCCGGCGGTACCGGTTCGTCATGCCAGAATCACCAAAGGACTATGGATGCGGCCTGAACCTCACCATTAGCTCTACTTGAGAGGAGACTCTCAACTTTCGGAAGATGTTGCGCCTGTGATTTCGGACCGTATGTACGCTCAAATGAAGCGCCGTGGCGATATCCTGTGAGGTACTGCCCCTCAACAACATCTCTACGACCGTCCTTTCTCGCTTCGTCAGGTCATGCACGCAAGGGTCGGAGCTCGCCCCACAGAAATGCTCGTCCTCGCGCCGGAGAGATTTCAGATCCCTACGAAAGAGATCTCGGATCTCCTCTTCCGCTGATCTGCCAGTTGGAAGCACGGTAAATCGCGTGTGTCCATTCTGGAGCTTCTCGAAACGCCCAAGAACCACCTCTATTCTGTCGCCCGAGCGGGGAACGCGCAGAATTGTTCGTAGGGTCATGTGTTCGAATGGCGCTGCCGCTTCGCTGAGCAGGAGCCTGAAGACTCGGAGCTCAGTCTCTGGCTCCAATCCAAGCCACCACTTGAAGGGCGGCAGGGTGCCCACTTCCCCATCGGCGTTCAAGCCGAAATACGCCTCGAAGGCCGCCGACATTGAGAGAAGGCGACCCCGCTCATCGTGCGTAGTTGACAGCGTTCCGTCTTCCAATCCTGTGGTACGGCCTCCATCGAAAGGGTGTGAACAAGTTGCGGCATCACTGCGATGTGGGACGACATCCTTCTGAAGAAATCGGAATGCGATCTGTCTCCAAGCCGAGCCTCCGCTTGGATCGAAGAAATACGCTGGTCTACAGCTCGCATCAAAGGGAATCAGTCAAAATCCGTAGCCTCCAGATCTTCATGCCGTTGATGTCGTAGAGGTCCTCGCGAACGCCCGCACGAGGATACACGCAATCTAGGTGCCAAGGCGAAATTGGGAAGCCACGAATTGTCAACGTCTTCCTGACGCAACTTGGAGCCATTCGCAGAGATTCAGGCGTCTCGACGGTCTGGAATTTCAGACATCTGAGAGTAGATATTCCGAGAAATCGAACTACGCGCGTCACGCATTCGCATCAGGACGAGCCTCGCCAACGATCTCGAATTGACGTGGCATCCGTTCGTTCACTCAACGCGAACCCTGCGTATTCGCCTGATGGCAAGCTGCCTGAGATGGATTCGCATACGGAGAGTATCGAGAGCCGAAATCGCTGCATTTGGATTTGGCCTAATCTAGAATCTGGGTGTGCATACACCGCGCGGACCCGCGCGCCCGAAGGCTGGCCGACGAGTATTCGCTCTACTCGTGGGAATCTGAACCAAGCGGCGCGGTCTCGCCACCAGTTTCCGTGCTACGGAATCAAGAGCAGAGATCTTCGATGGACGCACATCGACAAACCCGCAGCATGAAGATGGGACTTCCTCGAAGGCTCGAGATCGTCCGTCATATTTCAACGGGCCTACACAAGGTTGTCTATGAGGCATTCGACAGCACACGCAGACAGCGCGTAGCACTCTACTGCTTTCATCGGGGGGAGGCGTCTGTGTCCAGTTTGGAGCGTCTGCAGGAGCTTCATGCCCTTACCCGGATACCTTCCCACCCGAACATCCTGCCACTCATTGAGGTAGTTGAATCCGAGAATCACGTCGTGCTGTCAGTGCCTTTCATGCCGAGAGGCGATTTGGGAACCCGTATCGCGAAAGCCCTGCCAGGGAACATTTCGATCCGCGAATGCCTCAGCGTCGGTTTGCAGATCGCCTCTGCGATCGGGCATGTGCATCGGCATGGGATCATACATGGGGACGTGAAGGCCGGGAATATTCTGCTTGGAGATGACGACCTTGTGTTGCTGGCTGATTTCGACTTCGCGCACAAGAGAGAAAGACTTTCGTCAAATACCATATGTGGCACGCTGACACATCTTGCACCGGAATGGATCCAGGGCGAGCCATCCGATGAGCGCTCTGATCTCTACTCCCTCGGTTGCCTTCTCTACCACTTGATGACTGGACAAACCCCATTCTCGGCTCAGAGTCCAGCTGAACTCTTGCATCTTCACCTCACGGCCACTCCGATTGCATCCTATGAGCGAAACTCCGAGATCCCGATCAGCGTGAGTGAGATCATTGACCGGCTATTGGAGAAACGTCCAGAAGATCGACCCCAATCGGCGTTTGAAGTCCGAACCGCACTCGAAGCGGCTCTTCGAACAATCAACTTCTGTGAATCTGGAAGTCCTGGGATCCGTCCTCTGCCGAGTCAGCGGAGCGCTGACGACGAGCTTGACCATCTTGTCGCAGATGCAATGGCCGCGAGATCGCGATTCGTCGTTTTGACAGGTGAGTTGGGTCTAGGCAAATCAGAGGCTCTCCGACGACTCGCACGGCGTTCGCAGGAAAAGGGGCTCCGGGTCTGCGTTGGTCTGCCTGGTGACCGACCGGGCGTCCCCTACCTGCCCGTCATCAACGCATTGGCAAACCTCTCAGCTGACCTTGCTGTGCTTCATTCAGACATGGCAAGAGTCCTGCGCAGTTTCCTCTACGTCGGAAACGAGGTGCAATCGGAGCCGGGTGGGGGGTCGCACGGGTCACGGGCGCGGCTCTTTGCAACGATCTTCCTCGCACTTCAAGAGATTAGCCGGCGTAGGCCGATCTTGCTTCTATTCGACGATCTCGAGACGTTCGACGATGCCTCTCTAGAGTTCATTCTCTACCTTGAATTCGCTCTTAGATCGCACTCCGAGAACGGTGGGGCGAATATCATTCTGGTCGCAAGCTGTGACCCGGATGCGAGCTCTGAGAGGTTGGGGCCGCTGCTTGAGCAAGCCGCTGCCATAGGCTGTAGGCACCGAATCGTCCTTCATCATCTGGCGTGGTACGACATTCCTCATCTGTGTCGATCACTGCGAATCTCCCCGTGCAATCGCGCGATCTCGGAAGAGATTGCGCTGGTATGCCAAGGGAACACGTTGGTGGCGCTCGATAATCTTCGCCGGATGATCCCTCCCGCCGCCCGAGACTCAGAAGAAGCGTGGTCTCGCGTGTACATACCGCACGACGTGAGAGCTTCTGTGTCAAATGTGGGTCAAGTCCTCGAAAGGAGGATCAGTATATGCTCAGAGGTCTGCAAAGCGGTTCTTGAACTCACGGCGATTGTTGGCCTCGAAGTCTCGATCGATATTGCAAGGCGGGTCGCTTCCGCCCTCGACGTCGACCTGGAATCTGGGCTGCGCGAAGCATGCAAGATCGACGTTCTAGTTGACCGCGGAGACGTGTTCGCGTTTCGTCATCCGCTCGCTCGCGCGCAAATTCTTCAGGAGATTGAGCCGGAACGAGCAGCCTTTGTTCATTTGTTGTGCGTGGATGCTCTGCTCTCATCCGAGGTCGACAGCGTAGATATTCGAAACATGGAAGTGGCTCGCCATCTGCTTGAGGCAGGAACGAAATCAGTCGACGAGAATGTGACTCGGCGTCTGTTCCGTGCGGGGCAACATGCAATGTCGCGATTCGCGTGGTCAGACGCGATCCGATACCTCGATGGGGCACTCGGGACGTTGCAGGAGAGCTTCTGCGATGCAGAAACTGCGTGCATTCATCACCAATTGGGGTTGGCGTACCTGCAATTGTTCGACGCGCAACCTTGTATGCACCATATGGAGCTCGCGATTGGATTCGCCAAGGAGCTCGATGATGTTGAGATCCTTGCCCGATTGTTCGTCGATCGTGCTCACGCGATCAACCGAATGGGGCTTTCCGGGGGAGATCTCTCCGAGCAGAGCACCAGGGACCTGTGTCAAGTTCGTCAAATGATCTCATCCGACGATTCTGCGTTTCATTCGGAGATCCTCGCTGTACTTGCGGAGAGTGCATGGGTAGCCAATCACGCGTCGGAAGCGGAAACACTTGCTCTCCAGGCGATGGAGAGTGCCAGCCCTGAGTTCGACGATGCACTGAGAGCTGAAACCAGCGTGGTTCTAGGGCTGTCCCAGCTGAGTCTCTTGAAGCACAAGGAGGCGCTGTCAACGTGGTACGTGGGCGCCCGTCATGGTCGGCGGGCGAAGAACATCACCGCTACTGCGCGCTGTCTTCAGCGTGCTCAGCTCGGTCTATTCGTTTCGGGACGTCTTCGAGAGGTCGAACGCCTTTCTCGAGAGGTCGAATCGATGAATCGGGTTGTTCGTATTCCAGCAGAAGCGGCACTGACCAGCGCAGTTCGAGCGGGGATTGGCGTTCTCAAGGGCAATCTTGAACTCGCAGAGACAGAGTTTCTCGTCTGTGTCGAGCAACTCGCGCGTGCGCAATACCCGTGGGGCTTGGCCCTGATCACGCCGACAATTGCGTGTGCACGCGCACTTGCTGGAAACGCGGCTGGCGCTTGGTCCGCGCTTGAGCAGCTCAGCGCAAATCAAGCCGCCCTTATGAGCCAGGACGATCTCGCTCGAGTTGTCGAGCGACATCGAGCGCTCGTCGACTATTTCGTTGGTGAACCCATAGTGTTCCCTCGGGAATGTCGAGACGCCCTCAAGACGCAACTCGGCGCGGGGAGGCTCAACGAGGTGACCGTCTACCAGGCGTGCGTCGCTCTGGAAATTGCCCAGGCACAGCATGACAAGGACCTCGCAAGCTGTGCGTTGCCGATCGTCGAGGCAGGTGTAGAGC
>JANQQY010000091.1 GCA_028284845.1 Spirochaetales bacterium | reverse complement strand
CGGGCATCGCCGGCCGGGAGGTTGGCGTGCCAATCGATACCCCCGATCACCTTCCAACTCTGCTGGGCCTCGCCGGCATTCCGATGCCTCAGCACCTCGAAGGACGAGACTGGTCCCCGCTCATCCGCGGCGAGGAAGAGGAGTCGGGAGAAGAGGCAGCTCTCCTCATCATGGCAGCCGAGTTCACGGAGCTCCGCCAGAATGGGATGAAGGCATACCGTGGCCTTCGGACTCCACGCTACACCTACGTTCGAACGAGGGAGGCTCCGTGGCTTTTCTACGACAATCTCGAAGACCCGTACCAGAAGCACAACCTCATCGCTGAGCCCACCGCTGTCGGCATTCGGGAGGAGTTGGACGAGCGGCTGTCGAATCGACTCGCACTACTAAACGACGAATTCGAGGAGGGGTGGACGTTGATCGAGCGCGCCGGGCTCACCCACTACAAAGAGGTCACCATGCCTCTCGAGCGACAGTGGGTGGACCCATGGGCATCAGCATGAGCAACAGCAATGCTCCAGATCTTCTCGAGATGCTGCCACCACGAAGCGACGTAGATGCCGCGAAGGATCGTCTCCGCACGTGGTGGGACGGCGAACCACTGGGCCGCCCGGCGCTTGATCTGACTGCCGATCGACCAGCCTCTGGGCGGTCTGAGCTCGATACGCCCGAAGGCTGGCTCACGGACTACTCCGTAAGTGATATTGGATATCGCTATGAGCTTTCGGTTGCTCAGGTCTCGAATCGGCTCTACTTCGGCGAGGCGTTTCCGCTCGTGAAGCCCGACCTGGGGCCGTCATCATTGGCCGGCGTCCTGGGTTCAGAGATAAAGGACTCTGCCGGGAATGTCTGGATCGAGCCGTGCCTTGAGTCGGACGAGCCCGATCCCGCTCGGATTGCGCTTGACCACAACAACCGGTACTGGAGGTTCACCTGTGATCTGCTCGAGCGACAGCTTTTGATCGCTCCGGGTATCGTGCATGTTGGTTTCCCGGATCTTGGCGAGGGGCTTGATGTGCTCGCCGCGATGCGCGGGACGCAAACCCTCCTGCTCGACTTCTACGACCGACCGGAGTGGATCGTCAGCTGTCTGGAGCGAATCGATCGGGTCCATGATGAGGTCTACCGTGGCATCGCCATGCAGATTCAGGATTCGGCCGGCGGCGTTCACCACTGGATGTGGTCACCCGGAAACACCGGGCGCTTTCAGTGTGACGCCTCAGCCATGCTCTCGCCGGATTTGTTTGCCAAGAGCGAACTACCAGATCTGGTTCGACTGTGCGACCGGCACTCCCATTCGATCTATCATTGGGACGGGACCGACGCCCTTGTTCACGAGGAGGCACTACTCAGCGTCGAGAAGCTCGATGTCGTGCAGTGGGTTCCCGGTGCCGGCCAACCGATGGTCCACGACTCGAAGTGGTGGCCGCTCTACGAGCGGATTCTCGCGGCCGGAAAGAAGGTCGCGTTGGTGGGGCTGGAATCGATCGATATGCTCGAGCGGATGCGCGAGCACTTTGGACCGGCGATGAATAGGTTCTTCCTCCGAATGCATGCGGAGGAGCCGGAGACTGCGTCTCGGGTCTTGGAGGCGTTGCGGGTGTAGGCAGCATGCGCTTAAGCGCGCCCTCTCCGATCCGGCTTCGCCGCGGCATCATTTCGCGAATAGATCTCCCGCCAGGACGCCCTTCTCACCACCGTTGTTCGCGGCCGTGTCGGTACTCACGTCGTATATGATTTCGCCGTTCTTCACGAATGGGGTCGCGATCGCCCAGATGCGACTGCCGTCAGATTTCCGGAGAGGTTCCGCGCTGTATTGAGCGAGGTAAACGCGCCGCATGTTCGGCGTGTTGTTGGAGCCGCTGCGGTGGAAGTTGTAGCTCGAGAAGCACCCGATTGATCCAGCGGGCACCGTTATCGGATCGCCCGGATCGTTGCCATGGTAGCCAATCAGGTCATTCGTGCCCTCTTCTTGAACATGGTCGATGATTTTGTCGCGAGTTCCGCCTCGCGAGTGTGGCAATACGTAGACCGTACCATTCTCTTCAGAAACATCGTCCAGAGTGCACCAACAGGTCAGATACGGCGAATGGTTTGTCCCGGGATCGCGGTACTTCACATAGCCCGAGTCCTGATGCCACGAGAACTTCATTCCCTTCTCCGGACCTTTCACGACCCACTGTTCGTTAAACAGGTAGACGTTCTCACCAAGAGCCGCCTGTGCGACTTGGGCCATGAGGGGACTGAACAGGAACCTGTGCAGCCGATGGCTGAGTCGATAGAGGTGCGGGATGAAGTAGCGCTTTCCGCGATGGCTAATTCCCTTCGTCTGCTCGCCGGACGCGTCCAGGCGTGCGTCGTAGTAACCAAGAAAGTACGAGCACTCTTCGCGAAGCATCTGGAGCATGTCGGGTGGGATCACATCCGGTAGAATCATAAAGCCCTCGTTTGCAAACTGCTCCCTCTGGCTCTGCGTCACAATCACTCTGTTGCCTTCATCGTTCATAGACCCTCCACCAGGATTCTCTGACTCGAATCGCTGATCGGGCAAGTCCACAATTTCGACGGTCCGCTCCAATTCAACGAGATGCATTCAAGTGCCCCATATCGGAGCGCTTCGCCGGATTTTGCAGCTTGATGGGAGCCGTTGCCGTGCCTCAGAATCGTCCCATGGGAGCAAGTACCTCCGAGAAGGAAACGATCCGGCATCTTGCGCAGCAGGTGGCAGCATACTCGGCAATGCCGGAGATGGCGGCACGACGGGTACGGTTCGAGCGACTGCACAGTCTGGACGTGGATCAAGCTCCTCCGGTCCTTGTCTTTCCCGAGGGCGCATGGCGCGAGCTACTGCCCGATTCGGAGATCGTCTCTACCGATC
>JANQQY010000071.1 GCA_028284845.1 Spirochaetales bacterium | reverse complement strand
GGCGGCGGAGATCCCGCCGGTGGCGGTCTTGGTGCGATGATGGGCGGAATGATGGGTGCGCCGGCAGGCGCGAGCGTTCAGAGCGTTCAATTTCCAAACCTGAGTCCAGCCGGGGCCGGGGCGGAGCAGGGCAACATCGGTCTTCTCATGGACGTTTACATGGAGATGACCGTTGAACTCGGACGAACCCGGAAGCTGATCAAGGAGATTCTTGGGATGGGCGAGGGCACGATCATCGAGCTGGATAAGCTCGCGGGCGAGCCGGTCGACATCCTGGTCAACCATAAGCTCATCGCGAAAGGTGAGGTTGTTGTCATTGACGAGAACTTTGGTGTTCGCGTGACAGAAATCGTCTCTCCAATGGAGAGAGTAAGCGGCATGCCGTAGGGGCAGCCCGGAAGGTGACGTGAACCGTTGCGGGGTTAACCGTTCCCTGCATCGAGAATCGGCACCGGCGACAGGAATGGGAGTCCCTGTTGCCACTTGGGAGGGGAAAATCAAAACACTACTCGTAGTCGGTTTGGTGCTGCTTTGCGCCGTACCGGGAATTGCACAGACAGAAGAGTCGGATTCTACCGATTCGCAGAGCGCCGTGATAGACGAGACCCAACTCGTTCTTGGGGAGCCTTCTCCGGAGACTGGTGGCGCGGCGACCTCGGCGTTTGGATTCTGGGACTTCGCTCGGATGCTCCTCGTCCTCGGCATCGTCGTTGGGATCATCTATATCGTCTTCTACTTCCTCAAGCGTGCCGGCAAAGGGACCTTTGCAGAGTCCGAACAGATCAGCGTCGTCGGCACGCAGAACCTGCCCGGCAACCGCGCCATCTATCTGGTCAAAGTCGGTTCTCAGATCTTTATGGTCGGTGCGGGCGGCGACGCGGTAACGATGCTCGGAGAGATCACGGACAAGGAGACCGTGGATGCGATGATTCTCGCCGCGGCGAGCCGGCCCGAGAGCACCAGGCGCAGCTTTGGTGAACTCGTGGCCGGGGTCGTGCGTGGGAATCAAGACGGAACGCTTAACCTGATGCGACAGCAGCGGGAACGTCTCCAGCGGCTCCAGTAGCCGCGGTTCATACCAGGGGGGGGGAATGAACCGCAAAACGATAGCAAAACTGATCTTTGTCGTCTTGCTCGTTGTGATTGGAGCAACATCGGCATCGGCCCAGGATCAACTCGGTCTTGATGACATCCTTGCCCCAGGCGAGGACTCACTCCAGATCCCATTCGTGAATCTCGAGATCCGCGAACCGGCGACCGGCGAGGAGGTAGCGCTTTCGCTCCAGCTTCTCCTCTTGCTCTCTGTTCTGACGCTGGCGCCTTCTATCATCATCCTGCTGACCAGCTTCCTGCGAATAGCGATCGTCTTCGACTTTGTGAAGCGAGCGCTCTCGTTGCAGCAAGTCCCGCCGACGCAGGTTCTGATGGGAATCGCCCTGTTCCTGACGCTCTTTATCATGTGGCCGACCTTCACCGTGGTCTATGAGAATGCGTTTGTCCCACTCGCTGCCGGCGAGATTGGCGTTGAAGAGGCGTACCGGGAGTTCGAGGGACCGATGCGGATCTTTATGTACCGCCAGATGGAAGACAACCCGGACACGATTCGTCTCTTTATGCGAATGGGAAACATGCCGGCGCCGGTGACCTTCGCTGATGTTCCAACGCAGGCACTCATACCCGCGTTTATCCTACACGAGCTCACCGTCGCCTTCAGGATCGGAATACTGCTCTTTATTCCCTTTATTCTGATCGACATGGTGGTTGCGTCCACGCTCATGTCGATGGGCATGATCATGCTGCCACCGATCATGATCTCTCTTCCGTTCAAGCTCATCCTCTTTGTCCTCGTAGATGGATGGACGCTCCTAACGCAACAGCTTGTCGCGAGTTTTGGAGGCTTCTAGTGGACCTTGGATTCGCCGTACAGATCATCCGGAGCGCGATCTTCCATATTCTCATCGTCTCTGCTCCGGCGCTGATCACAGGGCTCGTGGTTGGTCTGATCGTCTCCATCATCCAGGCGACTACCTCAATCCAGGAGCAGACGTTGACGTTTGTGCCGAAGATCGCGGCGATACTGATCGCCATCTTTGTCATGGGACCATGGATGATCCGCGTCATTGTGCAGTTCGCGGAGAATCTGTTCGCCCAGATTCCTGAGATGGTCGGGTAGGAGGCGAAGTGCTCGATCCTATCGTTCAGAACGCACAACTCTTTTTTCTCCTTTTTGTGCGTGTCGTGGCGCTTATGCAGTTTGCGCCACTTCTGAACTCCGGATCGATTCCGCGCCTGGCAAAGGTCGCACTCGCCCTCCTTGCGTCGTTCCTCGTCTTCCCGATGGTTCAGGAGTCCGGTTACCCCATACCGGAACGGGGGCTCGAGTATGCGGTGCTTGCGCTCGGCGAGGCGATGATTGGGATCCTCACGGGGTTTATGTTGGCCGTGGTCTACGCCGCCTTTCAGACCGCAGGCCAGATGTTCAGCCTTCAGATGGGCTTTGGCGCGAGTCAGGTCTTCGACCCGCTTGCCCAGATCGAGATACCGCTTCTGGGACAGTTCCTGAACATCGTGGCGATGTTCGTCTTTGTTTTCACGGCAGGGTTCCAGAAGATCTTCCTTACCGGCGTCTACCGATCGTTTCAGTCGATGCGTGCGATCGATCTGGTGCTCCTCCGCGAAGACATCGTGATGACTTTGCTTCGTGGTCTTGCATCCCTGTTTCAGAACGCGCTGATCATTGCCTTCCCAATCTTGGGAACACTTTTCTTGGTTCAGGTAGTCATGGGGTTGCTCGGGAAGGCGGCTCCGCAGATGAATCTTCTTGTTCTGGGATTCCCTCTTTCGATTGGTGTCGCCTTTATCATTCTCATTGCGATAGTGCCGTTCCTGATGGAGGCCTTCGATAGGATTCTGACAGTTGGCTTTGACCAACTCATGGAACTCTACGCCGGCGCGGCGGAGGTGGGTTCGTGACCTATCTTGAGAGCTTGCGAAGCCGAGACGACTGGGCAGATCTGGGCTCCATCGCCGATCAGATCCACATTCAGTGGTTTGCCGCAGAGGACGAGGGCCGGACCGAGGAGCCGACCGAGCAGAAGATTCGGAAGGCTCGCGAGGAAGGCAAAGTTGCGAAGAGCCAGGATGTCACAAGCTCGATCATTCTCCTCTTTAGTGTTATCGCCTTGCTCCTTCTCGCGCGATACATGCTTGGCAACTCGGTGGAGATGTTGAGCTACTTCCTTCGCCGTTCCACCGAGTCGAACGTGATCTACGACGGGACGCTGATGTCCGCCTTCTACAACTACTTCATTCGACTCGCGCTCCCGATCGCGCTCGTGGCCTTTGCTGCTGCCATCATGGGCAATGTCGTGCAGGTTGGGTTTCTCTTCAGCACGAAGCCCATCCAGCCCGACTTTCAACGAATCGCTCCAAAGTTCGGCAAATTTTTCCAGAGAGCGTTCTTTGGTACCGAGGCTCTCTTTAACCTTGCCAAGTCTCTTGGGAAGGTTCTCCTGATCGTGGTGCTGGGAATCATCAATGTGGCGTTCCGGCTAAACGAGATCGCCTCAACGATTAACGCACCGTTTATGCAATCCTTTTCTCTCGTCGCAGAGATCGCGTTCAACATGTTGCTTCAGACCGCGATTCTCCTTCTTGTTCTCTCGATCTTCGACTACCTCTTCCAGCGCAAGCAACACATTGAGTCGTTGAAGATGACTCGCCAGGAAGTGAAAGAAGAGCGCAAGACCTACGAGGGCGATCCGCTGGTGAAGAATCGAATGCGTCAGCGGATGAACGAGCTCTTGAGCCGAAACATGTTGCAGAACGTTCCTCGGGCCGATGTCGTCGTCACCAATCCGACTCACTTCGCAATCGCGCTTGAATACGATCGGCTCACCATGGAGGCGCCGACAGTCGTTGCCAAAGGGCAAGACAATATGGCGGCGCGGATCAGGGAGATTGCCGCTGAGGCGAACGTACCGCTCGTGGAGAACAAGCCTCTCGCGCGTGCCTTGTACGCTGAAGTGGAGATTGGAGATGCGATCCCGGCCAAGTTCTACGAGGCCGTTGTCATTGTGCTCAAGCAGGTGTTCAAGCTGACCGGTCGACCGGTGGGAGGCCTCTATGGCTGATATCCAATCCGTCCTGAGTAACTCGTTCCTCCGTCGCCGGAGTGACGTGCTCGTCGCCGTTGGCGTCGTGGTCGTGGTGATGATGCTTATCATCCCGCTGCCGACCGTCATTCTCGACGGGTTTATGTCGATCAATATCGTCTTGAGTCTGCTCGTCATGCTGATCGTCCTCTACACGACGAACGCCCTTGAGTTCAGCGTCTTCCCAACGCTGCTTCTGGTTGCGACGGTCTTTGGGCTAGCGCTGAACGTCAGCTCCACGCGACTCATCCTCGCTCAGGGTGCCGATTTCAACGGCCGGATCGTTACTGCCTTTGGCAACTTTGTTGTGGGCACGAGCGGCACCGAAGGTCTCGTGATCGGTGTGATCATCTTTATCGTGCTGATCGCAGTTCAGTTCATCGTTATCACCAAGGGTGCCACACGAGTCGCTGAGGTCGCGGCTCGGTTCACCTTGGATGCGCTGCCTGGAAAGCAGATGGCGATTGAGGCTGAGTACAACTCAGGAGCCATAACGGAGGAAGAGGCGGCCAAACGCAAGCACGATCTCGAACGAGAAGTCGACTTCTACGGAGCGATGGACGGTGCGAGTAAGTTCGTCAGCGGCAACGTTCGCGTCGGACTCCTCATTACCGTGATCAACATTGTTGGTGGGATTATCGTTGGGGTCACTCTTCACGGGGAAACGATTAGTCAGGCCGCCGAGACCTACATCCGATTCGCCGTTGGAGACGGCCTTGTGACTCAGTTTCCAGCGCTCTTGATCTCAACCGCAACTGGTATCATTGTCACCCGCGCAATCTCCGACGGTTCATTCGGCGAGGATGTCACGGAGCAGTTTTCTCGCCAGAGTCGCATCTACTGGATCGCGGCCGCCTTCCTCGCTGTCCTCGCCTTCCTTCCTGGCTTCCCCTGGTACGTCTTGCTTCCAATGGCAGGCCTGAGCGGATTTCTCGCCTTTCGGCTTGGTCAACGGCAGGCGAAGGAGGAGACGCAGGCGAAGGAGCAGGCTGCGTCTCAGACAACAGAAGCGCCTACGGAGGTCTCTCCGGTCGCGCCACTCGATCCGCTTTCGCTTGAGCTTGGCTACGGCCTGGTCCCGCTCGTCGATCGCGACAAGGGCGCGGAGCTGCTCGATCGTGTGACTCGAATCAGGCGTGAGATGGCGCTTGATCTTGGGTTGGTCGTACCGAGGATCCGAATCATCGACAACATGCGCCTCGAGCCAAGTGGCTACAGCTTCAAGATTCGCGGTACCGAAGTCGGAAGCGGAACGATCCGAATGGGCTTCTATCTCGCGATCAACCCGGGGAGCGTCACTGAAGAGGTGCCCGGCGAGCGTACAACCGACCCGGCCTTTGGGCTTCCCGCCATGTGGATCACCGAAGATGTTCGCGATCGCGCCGAACGTGCCGGGTACACGGTGGTCGATTCGCCCTCAATCATCGCAACCCACCTCACCGAGATCATCAAGCATCATGCCGCCGACATTCTGGGACGGCAGGAAGTGAGGAGCATGCTTGACGCTCTCAAGCGAGACTACAACGCGGTCGTAGAAGACGTGCAAGGCGCGCTCTCGCTTGGTGAGATTCAGAAGGTGCTTCAAAGTCTCCTCTCGGAGCAGGTCTCCATTCGCAACCTTGTTGCGATCCTCGAAGCTCTCTCCGACTACGCGTCGGTCTCCAAAGACCCAACCTTCTTGGTGGAGAAAGTGCGTCAGGCAGTCGCACGGCAGATTTGCCTGGAGCACACCGACGAGAACAAGATCATTCATGTGATGACGCTCGACCCGTCGCTTGAGCGTCGTATTGTGGAATCGCGCATTGATACCGCTGCCGGAGCGATGCCTGCGTTGCCGCCGGATGTTCAACGGAAGTGGATCACCGCACTGGTGAACGCGGTGAACAACGTGCAGGGTCTCGGTCACTCGCCGGTGATCCTCTGTTCAGAGGCCGCCCGACCGCTGGTCAAGGCAAGTGCTCGACGGGAGGTTCCCGACCTCGCGGTTCTCGCCGTTCCGGAGATCGTATCAGACATCAAGATTGAGAGCCTCGCAGAAATCAGGGTTGAGGAGTAATGATGGAGTACTTTGTCGAGCAGGCCGCCACACATCGTGAAGCGAAGCAGAGGGTCAGGGAGAAGTATGGCGAGCAGGCTCGCATCATGCATCACAGGCCGATCCGGCTGGGAGGTTTTCTCGGCTTGTTTACCCGTGAGGGTGTCGAGGTGACCGGATACGTCTCGGACGCGAAGCCAAGGGCATCCGGAAGCGCATCGGCGATCAATCAAACCGCGCCCCCCGAGGCCTCCGCGGCACAGGTTCACAAGACAACCCATGGCACTGATACCTCGCTTGACTCAGAAAAGCAGAAGATACTCGCCGCACTTCGAGGCAGAGGAACCGACGACTCCCTCGAGACCGTCCTTGATGAGATCCGTGGTCTTCGTGACGTCATCTCCTCCGGAGGCGGAGGTGATCATCCGGCGATCACGCGAATTGCAGAGCTTCTGGAGCAGAACGACTTCACACCCTCGTATGTTCGGTCGTTGGTCTCGCGGATGCGATCAGAACTGACGATGGATGAGCTCGAAGATGAAGAGCTCTTGCACGCGCGAGTCCTCGAGTGGATTGGAGACTCGATCCCGGTGTATGAGCCGACTCCACGTGGGAAGCCCGAGATCTTTATCCTCGTTGGGCCCACCGGAGTTGGGAAGACCACAACGATCGCCAAACTGGCGGCGATGTACGGCCTTGATCGAAAGGGCAAAGATCTACGGATTCTTACCATCGATAACTATCGAATTGGTGCACGTCAGCAGATCGAAACATATGGCAAGATCATGGATGTCCCGGTGAGTTTCGTGGAATCTCCCGACGACATGAAGAAGTACCTTGCGCTCTACGAGGACGCCGACCTCATCTTTATTGATACGATCGGGAAGAGCCCACGCGACTTCCGGAAACTGGGGGAGATGAACGAACTCCTCTCTCTCTGTGGGCGGAGCGCCAGGGTTCATCTGGCGGTCAGTGCGACTACAAAGGCGTGCGATATTGCCGAGATCGCCCAGCAGTTTGAGCCTTTCAAGTACGAGGCGGTGGTGGTCACAAAGATGGACGAGACCAATCGTGCCGGCAACGTGATCAGCGCGCTCGCCGAGCGGGGAAAGCCGATCTCGTTTCTGACCAATGGTCAGCGGGTTCCACAAGATATTGAACGGGGATCTGCGATGAGGCTGCTCATGCAGCTCGAAGGGTTTCGGGTGTCGCGGGGTGAGCTCGAACGTCGCTTCTCAAAGGCAAGTTAGGTGGCAGTTATGGCAGATCAGGCAGAGACACTGCGAGAGATGATGAAGACTCAGACCGGCGGGTCGAGTGGGACAAAGACTCGAATTATCACAATTGCGAGTGGCAAGGGCGGGGTTGGGAAGACCAACCTCTCGACGAATCTTGCGATCGCATACGGCAAGCTTGGGAAGCGAGTGATACTGATGGATGCCGACCTTGGGCTCGCCAATGTCAACGTGGTGTTGGGCATTATTCCCAAGTTCAATCTCTACCACCTCATTCGCAAGCAGAAGACAATGCGCGAGATCATCATGGACACGAGCTACGGTATCCAGATCGTTGCGGGCGCAAGCGGGTTTGCGAAGATCGCGAACCTCGACGAGGAGGAACGTCAGAACTTTGTGAAGGAGCTTGCCGAACTCTCCGCCGCCGACGTGATTATCATTGATACGAGCGCTGGCGTATCGAACAATGTCCTCTCGTTCATCGCCGCTGCGGATGAGGCAATCATTGTTACCACGCCCGAACCAACGGCGATTACCGACGCCTACGGCATCATCAAAATCATCGCGACCGAAATCGACAACCTGGGCCTTTCGTTGAAGCTGATCGTTAACCGGGTGAAGTCGGTCACGGAGGGCAAGAAGGTCTCTGAGCGCGTGATTAACATCGCGAGTCAATTCCTCAACCTCAAAATCGACTACCTCGGTTACGTCTACGAGGACCCCTCGGTTCAGCAGTCGGTGCTGAAGCAACGGCCGTTTCTGATCAATGATCCAAAGGGCAAGGCGTCGATCTGTGTGCAGCACATCGTCAGCCGGTTGGAGAAAGTGGATTTCAAAGAAGGGGCGGGGATCGGTTCGTTCCTTCGGAAACTGTTCGGAGGCTCACCTTGACGGCCCATTCGCTATTATCTAACCTGTGGATGGATCGATGAAATTCGACTGGCGCGTCAGTGCGTTCGCTGGTGGAGCGGCCTTTGTCCTCTCGCTCTTGATTGGCATTATCGCTGGCGTCGCTTTTGGAGCGATCCTCTTCAGAGCCATACTATGGGCACTGCTTTTTGGGGCCGGAGCTGCAGGTCTCGTGATGGTGGTTGACCGGTTCCTTCCTGAGTTACGCCAATCCATGTCAGCCTCGGCTCCGAAAGAGGGTCAGACATCTGGTGAGTCCGTTGATATTGTGGTTGATGAGGATCTCATGGACGAGGTCACGCAGGCCGCTACGGCGCCCGTCGAGTCGAGCGACGAAGAAGAGATCGAGGAACTCGATCCGGCGGATCCAGATGAGGCGGGCAGCGGATACGATCCCGAGTCACCTCTTGCAGCCGCTACCGCCGGCGGCAGTGATGGGGGTGGCGACGAGCCGGAAACGCTCGAAGAGGCGCCTCCTGAGACTGAGTCGGCTGGGAGCCTACCCGACATCGAGGGGTTTGCCGGCAGTTTTGCAGACGGTGGGTCGAGCGAGGCACCGATCGAGTCGAGTGAAGGATCGGGTGAGGACACCGCATCGATGGCGAGAGCGATTCGCACGGTGTTAAAGCGAGAGGAGTAGGGTAGACCATGGCTGATAACCTTCTGGCCGAGAAGACAGAAGACGAACTCTGGCGCCTCTACCAACAGACGCGCAATCCACAGATTCGGGATCGTCTCGTTGAGCAGTACGCACCTCTTGTGAAGTACGTCGCCGGCAAGGTTGCCGTAGGGATGCCTCACAACGTTGAGTTCGACGATCTCGTTGGATATGGAGTCTTTGGGCTTTTTGACGCTATCGAGAAATTTGATCCGGACAAGCACGTAAAATTCAAGACCTACGCCGTAACCCGAATTCGGGGCGCCATCTTTGATGAACTGCGCTCCATCGATTGGGTGCCACGATCGGTCCGCCAGAAGAGCAGAGAGATTGAGGAGAGCGTCCGACGACTCGAGAGTTCTCTTGGACGCGCAGCGACAGACGCGGAGATAGCGAAGGAAATGGGGATGACCTCCAAGGACTTCGAGAAGACGATGATCAAGATCTCCGCGACTTCGATCCTCAGCCTGAACGATGTCTGGTATACCGGTGAAGACAACGACAAGGTCTCAATCGCCGACTCGATCGAGAGCCCTGATAGCCTGAACCCGGATGTCATCGTTGAGAAGGACGAGATCAAGCGCGTCATCATGGAAGCGATCCAAGAGCTTCCGGACAAGGAGAAAAAGGTCCTTGTGCTCTACTACTACGAAGACCTCACGCTCAAAGAGATCGGGCAGGTGCTTGAGGTGACCGAGTCTCGAGTCTCGCAATTGCATACCAAAGCGATCATGCGGCTGCGGGCCAAGCTCACCAATATCAGACGAGGGATTATGTAGCATGGTGTCACTCGATCAGATCCAGAACTTTATGCGCGATCAGATGGAGGGTGACAAGGAGAAGGGCGTCAACGTATCCGGCGACTCCCTTGAAGACGTTCTGCAGCAGGCCTCACTGGAGCTCGGCCTTCCCATCAAACGGATCGAGTATGAGGTCCTCGAGCGCGGTTCCCGCGGGATGCTCGGAGTAGGCAAGAAGCCGTATCTCATCCTCGCCTATCCTGCGAGAGAGCGCGCTGAAGAGGTCGTAGCGAGCGGCGACGTCGCGATCGATCTTTCACTCCTGGCCGATCAGGAGGAGATTCGAGATCGCGATGGGGAGGTATTTGTGCGCCTCACCCCCGACGGCGTCATGCTAAAAGTCACGAAACCTCTTGGTGCCGGCAAGCGTGCCGTGGACCGTGCTGCGATGGAAAAACTGCTCGAGCGCGTCGATGATGGGATCGACAAAGGCCGAGTCGCCAAAGTGGTGAAACTCGCAGATGGTGAGTTTATCAAGGTCGGTGAGTACGAGTACGACCCGTCGGCGGACGCGTCGCTCTCTGTGGAGCTCGCGGATTCCGAGATGAAGGCCTACCTGATGGCGTATCCCCCGGGAGAGGGCGGTGCCGATCCGTCGTTCGAGCAGATCATCTCATTCCTCGAGATGAACGATGTCCGTGAGGGGATCGACGAGGACGCGGTAATGCGTTTTGTAGACGACCCGATCTACCGCGAGGCGGTGCTTGTTGCTGAGGGCAGTCCGCCGAATCACGGCGACGACGCGATCGTGCGACACAGCTTCGATCTCGACCCCGGACAGGTGCATCTGAAAGAGACTGACGGTCGGGTCGACTTTAAGGAACTCAACCTCGTCCAGAACGTTGTCCAAGGGCAGGTACTGGCGCGAAAGGATCCGGCAAAACGTGGTGAACCTGGCCGGACGGTCACCGGCAAGCTTCTGGCGGCGAATGACGGCAAAGATACCGACATGCCGATTGGAAAGAACGTCCGGGTCTCGGACGACGGCATGAGCGCGATTGCAGAGATAAACGGCCAGGTGGTGATGAATGCCGGCAAGATCACCGTTGAGCCGGTCCACGTCATCAACGGTGATGTCAACCTTCGGACCGGTAACATCCTCTTCCTTGGCACGGTCCTTATTAAGGGAAACGTCGATGACGGCTTTACCGTGAAGGCTGCTGGAAACATCGAGGTAATGGGCAATGTTGGGAAGAGCAACCTCGACGCTGAAGGCGACATCATCGTGCACCAGGGAATCGCCGGTAGGAACGAGGGTGTCGTTCGTGCAGGCCGCAACATCTGGGCGAAGTTCATCGAGAACGCGCGTGTTGAGTCAGGCGACCTCGTCGTTGTCTCAGATGGAATTATGAACTGCGCCGTTCTTGCAGACAGGAAGATCATCTGTCGCGGTAAGCGGGCGAGCATCGTTGGGGGCCAGCTCAAAGCGGTTGAGGAGATCGACGCGAAGACCCTTGGCTCAGTCGCCGGCGGCGAGACGGTCCTTGAGGTTGGGTACGATCCAAAACGAAAGGAGAAACTCGCGAGCCTTGAGGAGAAGCGTGAGGAGTTTGGTGCAGAGCTGGAAGACGTCAAGCTGAACATGGGCACCATCGAAAACCTGATCAAATCCGGGCGAACCGTTTCTGATGACAAGAAGGCCTACTACACCGACCTGAAAGAGAAGAAGGTTGGACTTCAGGCCGAGGTCGCCGGCGTTGATGACGAGATCGAGGAGATTCGAGACCATCTTGCGAGTCTCAAGGTGACCGGAAGGATTTCGGCATCCGGTACCGTCTACCCAGGTGTTCGCGTTAGCATCAAGGACGCCTTCCTTGATGTTCGGAACGAGTTCCGCGCCGTGACTTTTGTCTCAGATAAGGGTGCCGTCAAGGTAACGAAGTACGAAGAGTCCGATGAGGACGTGACAATCGGAAGGAAGTAGCCGTGGCAATCCAGCCCATCGACCTTCAGGTGCTCTTTTCTCGCCTCAACCAGGTCGGTCGTGAGCAGGCCGTTCAGCGCGACGCTCAGATTCAGGCTCAGGCAGTTGCGGGAAACGAGATCGCGGAGCGCAGCGAGGAAGGTGATCATCGGGTTGCCGAACTCAGCACGGACGAGGAAGGTCCGGAGAATGTGGGCGACGATAGCGAAGGAAAGCAAGGATCGAGCCGGCAGGGCCACCGCGAGAAGGACGATGATGAGGCGAAAGAATCGATCTTCCGTGATCCGGATCTCGGTCAGAACGTAGATATCTCGGGGTAGGATGAGCGGTTGGCTTTCCGTCGGCATCACGGTGATCCTCATTGTCATCGCATACGTGATCCTCAATCGGAATATTGCCAGTAGGACGACCCAGCAGGCTGCGCTTGATGAAATCAAGCGAGAGGTTGGTTCCATCTTGACCGAACTAAACTCGGCATCTGAGCGGAACATCGCTCTTATTGAAGACAAGATCAGGGCTCTTGAGGCGCTCATCGAGGAGGCGGATCGCCGTATTGTGGTGCTTCGGCGCGAGTCGACCAGCGACGCAGAGATAGTCTACCGGCGCCCTTCTCCTGCTCGTGTTCCTCCTCACAGGTATGCGCAATCGGCGGAATCTGCGGAGCCCGCGGTCGAACCGGTAGCCGTGCCTCCCTCCGTGCCGCGACGTGGTAATGCCGACGACGAGACGTCGGATGAAGGTTCATCGAGCTCCGGAACGGGCGATCGAGTCGAGCGGCTCTACCTCCAAGGGTTGCCGCTCGAACGGATCGCGTCGATCGTAGGACTCTCGCTTGGCGAGGTTGAGCTTATTATCTCTCTCCGGGAAGGATCGGAAACGTGAGCATACACTACCCAAAGCTCCAACGCATGTTCGACAACGACAGCAAGCTGATGCTTGAGACGCTGCGTCGGATTCTCTCTCGAATCGAACCGGGAGAGCTTGACAGGAGCGATGTTGAGCGCGCCTCGCGGGCTGCTCATTCTATCAAGTCCGAGGCCGGCTTCCTGAACCAGGATGGAATCGCTACCGTCGCACATCGGCTCGAGGATGCCCTCATTGTCGTCCGGGACGGCGGCGGTGAGGTCGCACGCGAGACTGCCCTCGATCTCAGGGATGGCTTTGCCGCGCTCGAGCTTTCGGTGAAGGCGTATCGCAAGCAACGACATCAGAGTGTTCCTGAGCAGGCTGTGACGCCGGACTCAGAGGTCACCCCCGAAGGTCAAGAAGCCGGAGCGACTACAGCGATCGATCGACCTTCTCAGAACGACTCTCCGGCGGATGAGGAGGCGCTGGCGTCTGGTGGAGCCCAATCGTCGCGCATGTCTGAAGCCGAGCAGGGGATGCTTCGCGAGGCGTCACGGCGCGGCGAACGGCTCTTTCGCGTCGTCATTGCTTTGAACGGAAGTGAGCTAGGCTATGCGCGTGCATTCCTGGTGGTTAACAATCTGGAACTCTCCTGCGCCGTGATCAGGACCGATCCGCCGCTTGATTCACTCGCTGAAACGGGTGCGGATCGGATTACTGCGTTTGTGACCACCGGGGTGGATGAAGAGGTCATCCGCCGCGCGGTTCATGTCGACGAGGTCGAACTCGTTGAGCTCACCGAGATAGGGATGGGCGAGGTCGGCAGAGCGAGTCAGGCAACAGAAGAGGATCGCGTGCGTCCTGTCCGAGACGTTGGGCCGGAGGAGAGTGCACTTCTCGCCGCTGAGATTGCTCGATTGGCGTCCCAGCTTTCGGCCGACGATGCAAACGACCCCTCGACACTGGCGGAAACCAGCGAGCGGATTCGTGGTTTCGCAACCGCCCTTGCAGATCGTGCAAGGATGGATTCCCGGGTCGAGTTTGTGGACTCGCTCCGTGAGCTTTGCGATCGCTCGATCCGCTACGCAAAGCGACAGGGCAAGTACGTCAGAATCTCCGTTGGCGGTAGCGGTGCGAGTGTGAGCCCCGCCGTCGCAAATACGCTCCTTGAGGCACTGCTTCATCTCATTCGCAATAGCATCGACCATGGGATTGAGCCGATTGAGGCACGCGCGAAGAAGGGCAGACATCCGGCGGCAACGATCGCCATTCGTGTCGACGCGATTGGCGAGAAAGTGCGTGTCGTTGTGCAGGACGACGGGAACGGAATTGACGAGTCTGCGGTCCGCAAGAATGGTGAATCAGAAAACTTGATCGATATCCTTGCTCGCTCCGGGCTCTCAACCCGGGATTCAGCGGACGAACGCTCGGGGCGCGGAATGGGGCTCACGACGGTGGTTCATTCGGTGCGAAACCTCCTGGGTGGCGACATCGAGTTACGAAACAACCCCGGACGCGGTGCGACCTTCATTCTTCTGGTTCCGACCGCTTCTCGCGTGATGCGCGTTTTGATCGTTCGTTCAGGAACCAAGCTTGCAGCAATTCCTCGAGCCACTATCCTCGCCACGCACGAGATCGATCTCCGGCGGGTACGAAAAGACAGTTTTGGTGCGTTCTACTACGACGTAGGGGGCAGCATCGTTCCGCTTACGCTGCTGAATGGCATGTCGCCCTCGGAGCGTCGCCTTACTCGCGATCTCATCTGTCTGCACGCACGGGGAGCGGGGGTAGAACGGGTGCTTCTCGTTGATGCCGTGGATGGCGAGGAGTCGGTCGTGCAGGGCGGATCCCACACCGGCGGGGTGCACTCGCGCGTTTTGGGCCGCGAGATCGAGTACATCTATCCGGGACGGCTGAACTCGTAGACAAAAAGAAACGGTATGCCTGGACGTCTACTCTCGCGAGCACACAGCATACCGTTTCGGATGAGATCTCACCCTACAGAAGGAATCGGTCTGCCCAGGCATTTTCTTGAACGTTTATTCCAACGAGGTGCCCGCTGAAGCTTCCAGAGATTCAGCGATATCGACGGCGCCGCGAACGAGCGCTGCATAGAGTTCCTCGGACGCGGTGAGATGCTCCAGGCGTCCGGCGCTCCCATATCCGTGGTCGATTCGCGTAATGACCTCTTGCATGAGAAAACTCGCAATCTCGCGGAACCGATGGGAGCCGATCCTACGATCCAGCGCCTCCAGCGCGCTCAAGTCGATTGGCTCGTCGTCCGGAGTGTTTGCCTGCGTTCGCACAATCGCGAGCGCCTCTTCCCCAACCTCCTTGAGGTGACGCATCCCATCCACGATGTCAGAGACGGGTCCACGCAATGCACTCAGGCGCTCACCGCTCTCGTCCTCCGGTCTCGGCTCGATTCGACCGACTCGTTCGTCGATTAAGTCCCGGATGATCGGCAGGCGAAGCGCCTCGTCCAATGAAGAGAGTGTGACGCCCTCGATCGCTGCACCTCCACGGGTGAGGAGCCGGGTCGGCATTCCTCTCCCAATTTGGCTCGAGAACCAGTTCAGATAGACGGCCATGCGGCGGTCCGATAGCACCGTCCCTCCGGTAGTCGACTCGATTGGATGGGGGTTCGCACCCCAGGTGTATCGAAAGACGACCCTCTCGGCTGTCTGGGTTCGGTCTGCGCGCGCGACAGCGAGGTGCTCAAAGAAGCTGCCCTTCACATGAGTCCGTGACTCGGGGAACCCCAGGTCGAGACCAGCTGCGAACGCAGACGAGCAACCAAGCAGATTCGCAAAGTCCCACGCCGTTGTCGCGACCGACCCGCCCGCGCCGAGCGTTCCAAAGCTCCCAACCGTATGCTCCAACGCGGCGCCAAGAGGGAAGAGGCTGGTACAGAGAATCTGCGGGCTTCTGAATCGACGGAATATGGAACTCTGAGCCGATGGCTCTGAGACCAGCAATGTCCGTCCGGGACGGACGCGATCGAGATGACGCGAGTTCCAGTATTGCGGATCAACGACCACGGCGAAGTCCGGCTCAACTCCTGCGTCGAGCGCCGGAC
>JANQQY010000070.1 GCA_028284845.1 Spirochaetales bacterium | reverse complement strand
ATGGACGCGTCCGCGGTTGCCTCAACCAGGAGCGCCAGCTCGTTGCCCTCAGGCCTTGCCCAACATGATGGAAGGTAGCCGAGGTTGGCCACACCGGCCATTCGTGGTCCGTTCTCCTGCTCCAGCACCAGCCGCCCGCAGACCCGGCCGTTGAACACAACGGAGATCTTGCAGCCAGAGCCCGTGGCAAGCAGCTTGAGGTCGGTTCCACTGGAGAGTGCGGCATCAGCATCCTGTGCAATAAACCACGTGAGGAGGCCGCCTTCAAGGCTCAGCGGCAGGTCTACTCGAGTTTGCTCTCCCCCTGGCCCGGTCGCTGCAATGGCGTCCTGTGCCGCTCGCGCAAGTTCAGGTTCCTCGGCTCCTGACAGCTTCCACCCCGACACTCGCACGCCGGTGTACAGCGTTGGCTCGCCCGCGCTCTCATCGTAGTGTCGTTTGCTAAGCTCAACGCGCAGCGCGATCCGCTCGCCCGTAGAATCAATCGCTGCCGAGATGTCAGCGAACTGGCTGAACTTATCAACGCGGCAGATCTCCTGGTCATTCGCGTACACGGTGCCGTCGCATTCCATTCCCTTGAAGTGCAGAACCGCAGAGGTACAACCCGCCGAGACTGAGACGGCCGTCCGCCACAATGAGTGCGTTGGGCGATCAGAGGTGAGGACCTCGCCGAGCCCCTTGAAGTAGGGCACCGATGCCGGTGACTTGCTGTCAGTCTCCCAGAGCCGGAGTGGCTGGACATGGGTGACCTCCGTGAGCCCGGAGATCCCGCGGGTGCTCTTGATCCTGATTGCCGGCTTGCGGCTGTCGTCAAAGTTGCTGTGGCCCCAGATCTCGGTGCGGATCTCGTACGTTGCCTGGGCCGGCGGGGCGGTCTCAATCACGACGCTGTCTCCACCCGGGAAGCTGGTGCCAAGGAACGTCCCGTTCGCGTACACGCTCGCGACGTCGGCGGCGTTGTGGACAATGAGCGCGCGGGGAGCGTCAGCCGTGCCGGTCGCGGAGTAGAGCCCAAAGCCGCGCACGATTCCGTTCTGCTCAAGCTTGATGGCCTCTTTGCGAACATCAACCGCGCCGGCAAAGAGCTCACTGTGACCGGTGACCGCCTGAGAGAATGCGACCGGTACTCGTTCGCCCAGAGCATTCTCGGATGTGACCGGGTACCCGGTCAGCGGCTCTCTGAGATCGTGTTCGGGGCCGAACTCGAGCTCCGTCCCCTCCGCGCCAATCAGTCGTGCCGCATCGTCATGTCCAATCCCGACAATCGTCAGCGTGCCCGTCCCGGTCTCAATCTGCGCGCGCGCCTCCTCTCCTGCGGTGAAACGGATATTTGCGGTGCTCTCGCCGACGCTGACCGTGACCTGTCCGTGATCGCGCGTCTGAAACACCACAAGGGGCGAATCTCCGTCACGCACAAACACAAGCTCGGCAGTCGCGAGATCCACGGTCGCGCTCACACCAAGCGGTGAGAGGTCCATTCCGACCATACCAAACAGCGACGACTGCGCAGGAACGCGAGCGCTCACCGTGTGGTCGCCATAGCAGAGCTCAAACTCCGCGCTGGAACCTGTGATGTTCGTAAGCGAGAGGAACTGCCCGTTATCCTCCGGTGCATCAAGGGCATGCAGCTCAAGACCGCTTGCATCGCCGCTGCCGGCGACGACCTGAGCGATTGGGTTCGCGGAAGGGAATGACGCCGCAATCAGGTCACCCGCCGCGGCAAAGAACCGCGACAGAACGAGATCGTTCGTGACGAACGGGCGAAGCTCACCGTACGGCGTGACGAGCGAACGGAAGTCGTAGTACGTGGGTTGGGATGAGACGGGGTCACCCCAATTGTTCACGCTCGTGGTGAACCCGAAGTTGAACCCTGAGACCTGGTTGTACGGTCCGAGCAGCTTCGCCCCGGATGCGATATAGCGACGCATCAGGAGGTTGTCGCGACCCATCTCAGTTACCATGAGCGGCACATCCAGATCCGCCAGCAGTGATGTGTACGTCCGGATGCCCTCTTCCATGCCGGGGAGCGTTGAGTTCAGATAGAGGTTAAGCGACGGGATCACGCCGTCGACCTCTCCCCACGCACCCCCCACGTCTGCCTGACCTGCGCAGGCGAAGACCGGAACCGTGATTCCGTGTCGTTTCGCTGAGTCCGCGAGCGCACCGATGTAGCCGGGGACGTCGTCACAGACGAAGAAGTCCAGCTCATTTTCTATCTGAAGCAACACCACCGATCCGCCGTTTCCGAGCTGATGGCGCGCGATGATTGGTAGGATTCGTGAGTACCATCCCTCTACGCGATCCAGAAACGCGGGGTCGTTCTGTCTGATATCAATGTCTTCACCAAACAGATAGGCCGGCATTCCGCCGCCATCCCATTCGGAACAGATGTAGGGTCCCGGTCGGGCCATGACGTAGAGGCCATGCTTCTCGGCGAGCGAGAAGAAGCGCTCAACGTCGTGCATCCCGCTCTCAAGGTCCCATTGGTCCTTCGCGGTCTCGTGGAAGTTCCACGGGAAGTACACATCAATGCAGTTGTAGCCGGCACCCCGAATGGTTGCCATTCGGCTGTCCCAGCTGCCCTCAGGTACTCGGAAGTAGAATAGGCTCGCGCAGAGGATGATTTTCCTCTCACCGCCAATTGTGATTCCCGTTCGGTCAACGGAAACGGCTCCAGTGCTTGTGCTCTCTGAGTACACCACGGGTGTAGTACTGCCCAACATGATTCTTCTCCGATCTCCGATACAAAGGACCCGGCCCCGAAGGGCCGGGTAAGGTAGGTAGCGTCCTACAGGGTCTCAGCGTACACGTCCAGCTGTCGCTGAACCTCTTCCATCACCTTGTCGTAGCCCGCCTGGCGAAGAGCAACGCGAAGCTCTTCGACTGCGGCTGCAGGATCATCAACAACGCCATACTGAATGGGCACGTAGTACTGACTGACGACGTCCGAGATTGCTGCAAGCTCCGGCTCCACAGCGGTTCGGTCAAAGATGAACTTGCTGTACGGGAACGGAGCGTTCACGACCTGGTCGAGCTCTGCCCAGTAGTCACGGATCCCGGCCCACTCGGTCTCGGTTGGGATTTCGAACTTGTCTACGCGGCCACCCCAGTAGTTGGAGTAGAACTCTTCGGTTGCCTGGTCGTAGGTCTCCGGCTGCAGTCGCACGCCGTCCACGATCTCGTATTGCACGCCTTCCATGCCGTAGTTCAAAAGCAGGTAGACTTCCTCATTCTGACGAAGCTCCTCGTAGATCATAACCGACCGTTCGGGGTTGCGGCTGTTTCGACCAATGCTCGTTGCGCCATGGGTGATTGGCTCAGCGACGAGGTTTCCGATCGAGTCTGACCATGCAAAGAACTGCAGCTCACTGCCCGGCTGATCCCGGTCCATCTCCCAGCGCAATCCACGGTATGTGTTCGTGTGGTGCTGGTCCGATCCCGACTTGCCCGCTCGAAGATTCGCGCGAGTGTCTCCGGTGTAGTTCAGGACATCTCGTCTCCAGAACCCGCGGTCGTACCAGTCCTTCATAAGCTCTGCGAACTCAACGAGGAGCGGGTCGTCGAGAATCGAGACGACGGTGAACGGGTTCTCAAAGCTCTCGCCCCACATGAGCTGGAACTGCGTTGGCAGGTTGATGCGGATGTGATCTGTCTTGGTCTCCACATAGCCGTGCATGACCCAGTTCGTGCCGTTGTTCACGTCCCAGGGCACTACGTCGGCCTTGTTGTCCACGATCCCCTGGAAATAGACCTCCAGGTCCTCGTAACTATCGATGTGCTCGGTGATACCAAACTCTTCTGCCCAGTCGCCCCGGTAGAAGAAGCCGTGGTTGACGTACTGCGTGTAGTTGTTCTCCGGGAACGCAACAATCTGTCCGTCGTAGCGTGCCTGGTCCCAGTCACCAGCAGGAATCTCTTCCCACGTCAGCGGCGCATAGACGGGAATCAAATCGTCCAGCGGGAGGAATGCGCCGCGCTGAGCGTTCTGCCACATGTCGAGCCAGGTAGACGAGCTGTGGATCAGGTCGAGCGGCTCACCGGAAGCGAGAAGCAGGTTGTACTTGGTGTACCAGTCTGCCCACTCAATCCACCGGAGCGTCATGTGAGCATTGACCGTGTCCTCAAGGATCGCGTTCCACTCAGCCTCCACGATCTGATCCATGCCGTTCGTGGGAGCATTGCCCATCATGTGATGGGTGACCTCTACGAAATCCGAAGTGTCCACCGTGGCGCCCTCCTCAGTGGCAGCGCCCGCAAATGCGAGACCGGCTGTTGCCGTAAGCGCGAACAGCGCGATCATCAGACGATTGAGACGTTTCATATCGTCCCTCCTTTTTTGGGGTATTTCTTCGGCCGGGCTGACCCGGCAAGTGAAGCCTTGTTCACGACTATCCCTTCACCGCGCCGATCGTAATGCCCTTGATGAAGTAGCGCTGCACGAAGGGATAGACAAAAATGATGGGTCCCGTGGCGACAACGGCCGCTGCCAGTTTTAACGACTCACTCGGAATGTCCTGCGGTGGGATGTTCATGAGTGCCGCGTTCATTCGGATGAAGTCTGCTTGGGCGATCAGGTTGTAGAGGAACAGCTGAAGAGGTCGGTACGGGACATTCGGGCTCAGAAAGAGCATGGAAAAGAACCATTCGTTCCAATATCCAAGCGCCGTGAAGAGACCCAGAGTCGCCAGCGCCGGTTTGGACATGGGAAGGATCAAGCGCATGAAAATCATGAAGTCGCCGGCTCCATCCATTTTCGCCGACTCAGTGATGGAGTCGGGGATGGACTTGCTGAAATTCTTCATGAGGATCACCAGCCACGGGCTCAGCATCAGCGGCAGGAGCACTGCGAGGTAGTTGTCCTTTAATCCGAAGTACCGGACCATCATGATGTAGAACGGCACGAGACCAGCGGTAAACAGCGTGGTGAAGTAGACGTAGAACGAGATGTGATTCCGCAGCGCAAAGTCCTTGCGGTTGAGGGCGTATCCGGTCATCGCTGTGATAAAGAGACCGATTATGGTGCCCACCACGGTGAGGATAATCGTTACCAGGTAGGCACCACCAATGAGCCGCGGCGTCTCAAGTACGATGGCGTACGACTCCACAGACCACTCCGATGGGATCAGTCGATACCCTTCCCGGATGATCAGGTTCTCGGAGGTGAATGAGCCGGTAATCATGAGCAGGAACGGATAAATGCAGAGAAGCGCGAGGAAGCTCACGAACGCTACCGCGATCCCCTTGAACACCATCGTTGAGGCATCGACCTTCACTCTTCCGTGCGACGTAGCACTACTCATACCCGGCTCCTAGAAGAGTGCGTAGTCCGGCTCGAGGCGACGGACTGTCCAGTTCGAGACGAGGACCAGCAGGAATCCAAACACTGACTGGTACAGACTGACGGCAGCTCCCATGGAGAAGTTGAAGTTCACGATGAGCGACCGGAACACAAACGTCTCGATGATGTCGGTCATCGGGAACAGGCGGGCGTTCGCGCCCACGAGGTTATAGAAAAGCTGGAAGTTACCTCGCATGATCTGACCCAGCGCAAAGAGCAGAAGGATGATAAACGTGCCCTTCAGGTTCGGGAGAGTGATGTGCCAGACGCGCTGCCACGCGTTCGCGCCGTCAATGTGCGCAGCCTCATACATCTCCGGATTGATCGATGTGATCGCGGCGAAGTAGATGATCGTGCTGTATCCCACCCCCTTCCAGAGATTTACGAAGATGATTATTCCGGGCCAGAGATTCGGCGAGCTGTACACCGCAACGGGCTCCATCCCGAGTCTCCGCAGCGCCGAGTTCACGACTCCGTATTCGAAGTTCAGGATGTTGTAGGCAAACACGCCAACGATCACAAATGAGATGAAGTGCGGAAGCAACAGGATCGTCTGGGTGACCTTCTTGAACGGTCGATTGGTGACCTCATTCAGAAGAACAGCCACGGCTATTGCCACGAGGTTACCGGTGAGAATAAAGCCCAGGTTGTACAGGACAGTGTTCCGGGTGAGCATCCAAAGCCTCCCGGAGATAATCAGGAAGCGGAAATTCTCGAACCCGACAAAGGGACTTCTGAACATTCCATCGAAGTAGTTGTAGCGGACGAACGCTACCCAGATGCCCGGCAGCGGCAGGTAGCTGAACACAAAGAAGAAGACGATTGCCGGCGTGCACATCAGGAGCAGGGTCCGGCCATTCCTAATCCGCTTTCGTACCAGCTTCCGGCGGTAGGACTTGTCCTTCAGTATCTCCGTGGAAATCTCAACCGAGCCGCTCAACGTCGCCTCCCGTAGTTCGTTACAAGCATTCGTGCGTTTCATGAAATCGCTTTCATGGCTGCAATAGGTCGATTCTGGGGTCATATTGGGCTCCCGTCAAGGAAAACCTTCGCGAGATGCACATTTTTCGAAATCGGTTTCATGAATGCGCGTTCCTGATGGTGGTTGTACTCGTTGCCTTGTCGTATGACGACGCCCGATACGCAGGTGAATCAGGTGACGCCAGCATTCTTCTGGACGGCTGCGGGTCAGGTCGGTGTCGGAGGCTCTCAGTTCAGGAGGGCAGGATCGAATCCGGACGGCGCACGGCCTCCTTCGCGTGCCGGAGTTGGTGGAGCTCTTCCGTCCTCCCGCGGGTCGCAAGCCGGAGCGAATCGCGTGGAACGCCAAACACCTCGAAGAGGAGGAGGTTCGAGCAGCTCTTGACGCGCGCTGCAATCGACGCCGTTCGGCTCTTCCGCGAAACTATCGCCGCGCTTCATGAGGCGAGTGTCAATCGTAACGCGGAGGTGGTGCTCGACCTCGCGCTCTTCCCCCGCGGCGGTGGATACCGGCTTGTAGAAGTAAAGGATCGGGCGATCAGGTTCAGAAGAACCTGGCGCGTTGGCTGCGCAGCTTTGCCTCTCTGGGAGTCCCGGCCCTGCTCCAGCGCATGACCGAACATGATCCTGTGGCCGTCTGCGAAGCGCACCCCGAGCTGGAGGCCGGGCAGTCGCTCAATGCGACGTCCAGATGTGTTGTAGCACCTCTTCCCGCAATGCGACGAACGATGGATCGGACTTGATGGTCCGTCCGCGGCCGGTCGTGTCGGAACGACTGAAGGGCGGATGTATCGTTGCGAGAATGGTTCCCGGTTGGGAAGAGAGAACGACGATGCGGGTGGCGAGAAAGACCGCCTCTTCCACACTGTGGGTCACCAAGACGACCGTCTTGCCGGTGGAGCGCCAGATCTGCAGAAGCTCTTCCTGGAGATGCTCCCGCGTGAGGGCGTCCAGGGCGCCCAGGGGTTCGTCCATGAGAAGCACTTGCGGCTTGTTCGCCAGCACCCGCGCGATCGCGACGCGTTGCCGCATACCGCCGGACAACTCGTGGGGACTCCGGCTGCGGTAGTCCCAGAGTTTCACCATCTTCAGGTAGTGCTCCACGAGCTCGTGACGCTCCCGCTTTGGTATTCCCCGCATTCGAGGGCCGAACTCCACGTTGCGATAGACCGAGAGCCACGGGTAGAGCGAGGCGCTCTGGAAGACGACACCGCGTTCCCAGCCCGGTTCGCGTATCGGCTCTCCCTGAAAACGGACGCTGCCGTCGGTGGGCGTGAGAAAACCCGCGATAAGCCGCAACAGTGTGGTCTTGCCGCTCCCCGACGGTCCGACGACGCATACGAAGTCGCCCGGGTCGACCTCGAGGTCGATGTTCTTGAGCGCCTCGGTTCCGCCCTCCTGTGTTGGAAAGACGACCGAGGCGTCACGAAATGAAATGAGTGGAAGGGCTATTGAAGCGCCTCTTCGAGATAGCTCGGATTTATCGCCGCCTCGAATACCGCCCGCGACGGTGCGCTGGTGATGGTCCCTTGCTCAAACAGAAACTGTCCGGTCGCTACGAACACGTCGGCCAGTCCGCCGATCGAGCCGCTGCGTCCCAAGTATTGCTCGCTCAGCTGTTCCTCGCCGTCAACCCATACGAGGCTCGCCATCTGGCGTGCCGCTTCTTCGGTCTCGATACCGAACTCCCGTGCGACCGCCTCAGCCGACTCGTCGGGGTTGCTCCGATAGAACTCCACTGCCCGGTGGAGCGTCGCGAGATAGGTCGCAACCACATCGGGATAGCTCTCGGCGAACTCGGTTCGCACCAGGCCGATGTCGCCCGTCACGTACCCGCGCGCAGCAAGCTCGCCACTGGAGATCAAGACTCTCCCGTCGAACTCGAGCATCTGAGCAAGCGTGGGTTCCCACACAAAGCCCGCGTCGATATCACCGCGCTGCCACGCAGCAAGCATCTCAGGAGGCTGCATATCGAAGATTTCAACCGTCTCCGGGTCCACACCGAACTCTTGAAAGGCTGCCAGAAGGTGGTAGTGGGTCGTGGCGCCAAAGGGGGCCGCAACCCGTCGTCCCACGAGATCGCCTACTTCCCGAATGTCGGAATCCTCGCGGACCACCAACGCTTCGTTTTCGCCGATGATGTCGTAGATCCAGAACACCTCGCCCGGCACGCCTTGCGCGATCGCGGCAACGGTCGTGCTCGATCCGCCCAGCCCGAGATCGATTCCACCCGCCGCGATCGCCGTATTGAGGTCGCGTCCGGAATCGATTTGTACCCAGCGAACCGGAATGCCCAACGCCTCTTCGTGCCATCCCAGGTTCTTGGCGATGATCTCAGCGTTCGGAATCGCCTGGAAGCCGATCACGATCTCCTGCGGAAGACCCGATTCTTCCTCCTGCGCTCCCTCCGCTGCCAACGGGGCGATTCCCGCGATTGCGAACACCATTGCGACGACGGCCGCTCGTAGTTGTCGATTCATTATTCCTTCCCTTTCCACGGCACCAGTTGCCGTTCTATAAAGACAATCCCTCGGTCTAGCAAGACCCCGGTGATTCCCATGACGAGTATCCCCATGAAAATAACGTCGCTTCTGAGAAAGTTGCTCGCGTCCAGGACCATCCAACCTATGCCGGTCTGTGCCGCAACGATCTCTGAAGCGACAAGCGTAGTATAGGTGAATCCCACGCTCACTCGCATTCCGGTGAGAATGTGAGGGAGGCATGCCGGAAAAATAACATGCCACATCACTTGCATCTCATTGGCGCCGAGAGAACGCGCGGCGTGAAGCTTCTCCTCAGAAACACCGCGCACCGCAGAGGATGCGGCAATCGCAAGTGGCGGAAACGCGGCAAGATACAAAAGAGCGATTTTCGACTCGTTGTCTATGCCTAACCAGAGTATCAGTACCGTGTAGTACGCCAACGGCGGTAGCGGACGATAGAACTGCAGAATCGGATCGAATGCCGCGAAAATGTAGCGGTTGTGTCCCATCCAGAGACCGATCGGAACCGCTGTGACTACGGCAAGGGCGAATCCGGCAAAGACTCGCCACAGACTCGATCCCAAGTGAAAAAGAAGCGTGCCTCCACGGTATCCATGCGTCAAGACATCAAAAAACGCGCGTACAACGTCCGCGGGATGGGGAATGAAGAGGCGCGGCACTCGTTCTGATTCGGCGATGATCCACCACACTGCAAGGAGAACAGATACCACAGCGCCTCCGATGAGGAGGCTGGTAAGCGGAGCGAGACGATTCCCGCCGGCCTGTGAACGTGAGTTCTTCTCTCTCATCTGCGCGCGGCGCCGATCGCGCCCTCCTCCGACCAAACTTTTCACTGTTCCGTACAGTATTGGTGGTATTCAAGGATCGTCAATCACGAATCCGTTCGTCGCTCCTCCAGGACGATCGACTCAAGGTACTCCGCGGTCGTCTCCAGGCGTGCTGTGCAGCTAAGGATTCGCCTGGGTGGCGCACCCTCCCGGAGCGCCAGCCATCTGTGCCTACTGGTTGCCGGGTCAAGCTCCACCGACATGTCGCCGATAGCTCAAACGGGCCGTTCAGTCCACTGAATGCAAAGGCGACGGCAACAAGATCCGAGCTGGGGCGGGACGGCTTCTCCGCGAGAAACGCATCGTAGATCCGCCGAACGGCGTGGGACTGCAGGAGCTCGAACGATAGGAAAAGCTATCGTCGCGGCTGAGCCGTTTCGTGGGCGAACGGCCCGATAGTCACTCGGCGCGTTCTCAATCGCAGATGAAAACTTGCTCGCTCCATATCACCTGTTCGGCGGGAGCTGCCGAACACCTTCATCTCTCGACTACGCACCAACTTTCGCTGCGAAACTGACGTTTTGGATGGTCAAATGGAACTCGTGACGGAGTATGTTATGTCGCTGACGACTTCTCCCTTAGCCTTCGAACAACAGGAATCCGTATGTCGTTCGCACGATTCCGTCTTCGTTCGCGGCAATGAGACTATCGACCGCTCGCTCCCTACTGGCATGCGTCATTTCGTCCCAGTGCGATCCAGTCGCGAAGGCAACGAACCGCTTGAATGGGTCCTTCGGTCCGTCCTTGTCGATCAGCGTCGAGTACTCCGTAGTGAGGCCCTCCTCGAAGTATTCGTGTTCGAACCCTTTGTCAGTTGCCCAGACACTGATTTCTTCTGCCGATGGCAGGCCCCGCGTGCGGTCCAGAGACCAGTAGAGGCTCTGTTTGGTCATGAGTTCGATCAGGAGCTTGCCTCCGGCACGTCTCATCTTCAGTGCCTTCGCTAACAGCTCTTCGTTCTTTCCAATGTGGTACCAGGAGTCTAGGGACAGAACGAGATCGTATCGATCGGGGTCAGCAATATGTTCGAAGGAGTCGATAAACCCGTTCTGAATCCGTTCTTCTACTCGATACCTGCGAAGGTTCCGGTCGAGCTCCTTCAATACCGTCAGATTTCTCTCTACGTACGACAATCTCGATCCTGGATACATTGCCAGCAACTTGGATTCAAAGCCGCCAGGCCCAATCCCCAAGGAGAAGATCGATCCCAGGCTCTCCAGGACTCCCTTCCTCGACAGGACTGATTCGAGCCATTCCGGCTGATTCAATAGTCGTGATTCGTATGCACCAAGCATCTCAGCATGTACATCGAAGTTGCCCATCAAGACGACCCTATCAAAATGAACTGTGTCCGAAAACTTGGACTGTATTGGGATACCGCCCCAGCAAGATTGGTTATCGCGAGGTATGGTAGCGTTTCGCGAACGTCGGCTCGGTCACGGCGTTCCGATGTTGCTCCCGTACAGGCGACTCGCTGATGCTTGCGTGCGGTAGAAGATCGTGCGCTTTCCCATATGTCAAATCGGAAGCAGTCTTCGCTTTCGTACGGATCGATCCTTCACACTCTCAGGTCATACGCCGCGGCGACATAACATGAACTTTTCGAGCGGTCGCCTGACTCCATCGTCTCAATGAATGAGTTCCCTCTTTTCCGTGGCTTCCTCTGGCCCTTACGGGCACATCATCCGCCGGGCACGGCGCCGCTCAAAAGGGAGTTATGTCGCGCAGGCACGATACTCCTGTCACCCCGTGACGAACCGATGTCGCGGATGGTGGCTAACGATTACTCTGATCGGCAACCTGGAGTGCCTTTCCTTTCCAGGAGTACAAACTCGACCTGCGGGATATGCACGCGACTTTAGGCACTTCCCTTCCGACAATTGAAGCCATGAGGAAGTACGCTATCTTGATACTGCTGGTAGTATTGGCATCGACGGGAGCGTTCGCTGAGGATAACCCCTTCAAGGCGCAACTTGACTATGCTAGCACGCTCGTCGACCAGATGGACAATATCTACATACAGTTCCGCTCCGGGATCTCCGATTTGAGATCATACATAACTGAGATTGAGACTTTCGAAGACTACTTTGTGATTACTTATGATCAGGGCAATCAACGTGGGTTCTTGGTCGCATACTATGCGGATGTGTTGTATCTGATTGTAAGATGGTAAGCGATGCTCGCGGCCGGGCACAGCGTGACCATAGATTGAATTGACCGAAGTGCGGCGCGGCAATAGAAAAGCAACACACAGAAAAACCGTAATTACATTAAATGTATAGACTTATTCACCGTCTTCCACCTCCTTCATCTGGTCCTTATGGAAATGTAAAACGCTGGTTACGTGTCTCCTGAAGTTGGCATTATGTCGCTTCTACAGGCACCGAAGGCTTCGGATTCCAGCCTGTGACCCTGCGAAACCCATCGGCATCCGACAAGTCGGAAGTGAGTCTGTCGACCCATGCCTGCGTGTACAGATAGTCCTTGTGCGCCGTGTCATACACACAGTACTGAGCATGGGTAGCATGCGGGCTGGTACTGGCCTTC
Source organism: Spirochaetales bacterium (assembly GCA_028284845.1). Lineage (GTDB taxonomy): Bacteria > Spirochaetota > Spirochaetia > DSM-27196 > SLST01 > SLST01. The sequence continues at coordinate 1,909 of JANQQY010000070.1, read as the reverse complement.
CCCGGACGCACTCCGTAGTGTTTCCATGCCTTTGTATGGCAGGGCATTGAGAACACAAACGGGATTGCATTCGCAACCTTCTCTACAACCTGACCTGCTTTCATCATGTCTAGATTCGCAATGGGGATGTGCTTGTCGCGGATAAGGACGTTCAGCCTTCGGAGGCGTTCCACCTCTTCTGGGCGGGCGTCGTCGACCTTTATGAAGTGCACGACGGAGTCAGCAGTGTTCTTCCGACCTGCGACCTTAGGCACCAAGTACACCGAGAACGTGTATCGATTGCTCTCCAGCGTTGTAGCGGGGAGGTTTCCCCTAAACTTCTGAATATAGTCGATCACTGACGCGGCGCTGGTCTTCGCGAGCTCCTTGGTCGCCGCGCGTTTCTCGGACGGGACAGCGCGAGAGAACTGAAGCGACACCGCGAGCGACTCCGACAACCCGTACCGGGACCCAAACTCGTTGACCAAGAGGTCCTCGAGGTTCATCAATGCTGATTGACACTCCCCGTAAAGAGCCGCATCGAGAGCAGGGAGGTGTCGATGTTCGATCTTGTTTCGTAGGCCAATCATGAACTCAAGATTCTTTCGCTCCGGAGGCTGCTTGTCGACGTAGTAGCGCTTTAGGCACTCGGCTAGGTCCCAGTGCTTGGGTTCGCCATCGACTCTCTCGTAACGGACACGTTTTGTACCCTCGCTGGTTCGTTGCTTAAACCAGGGCTTCTGATTTCGCCGATAGAAGACCGCGTGCAATGCGGCTGTCCAGGCCATGACGATTAGAACGATGTACTGGGCTGTTCGGAATCTACGTCCAGGCCGATTGTACGAGTCGACGGCGGCAATTGCTGCGGACTGTGCTTTGTCCACGTTCTCTCGGACTACGGATGGAAGCCCTCGTGACATGATCCAGGATAGTATCACAGGCTGCGAGTTGACTTGAATCGAGGGTAGAGTCGAATCGGTCCATGCCGGATGCAAGGAGTTCCGTAAAGATGACACTCGGTCCAGCGCCGTGAAGAGTCGATGGCAACTCTTTGTCCCCACGATCCCAACGGCACTCCGCGATCGACTCAATCGCCACGGCGAACATAACGTGTCTTTTCCACTTGTCACCTGACCTTATTCAGGCAATGAAGGTGGTTCCCTCCATTCAATATCAACGTCTGGCCCTCACGGGCACCTCGGACGCCCCGCACGGCGCAAGTGAAAAGGGCGTTGAGGATGTAGGATAACGTGAGAGTGAGTCTCAGGTTTGTGGCTTGAGTCGAGCTTTTGTCGGACCGAATGCCCGGTCCTTGTCCCTTCAGTGTTCAGCCCGCACTTCGCTTCGCCGCGATCTTCCCGATGTTGGTGCACGGCTCGCAGACGAGCCTACAGAACAGCTTCCATTGCGTGTCGACCTTTCGTCTGCCTCGGAGCGAGAACCGATCGAGCCCATGGTTGTGCCTGACGTTCGCGAACACCGGCTCCACCGCTCCCATCCTCCGACTGTAGTAGTGCCTGCCCCGATCGGTGTCAAAGCGTTCGATCATCCGGTCGATGCTCGTCGGCCTGCTCTCAAGGATCGTCACTGTCCGTGCCGGGGTCTTCTCGCTTCGCATACACTTCGGCCGCAGCTCACACACTGCACACTTCGCTGGATCCCCCCGATAGACTCTTCCGGTGTAGCGTCGTGTTGCATCTCGGTACTGATCGGTCTTTGGCGTCAGCCGGTTGCCGGCCGGACACGTGAGCGTTCCCTCGCTACTGCGGATGAAGTCACCAGATCCGAAGTACTTCCGTTTCCTGCTCGTTCTCCGCTTGTTGGTCGTCTTTCCTTTGTGCAACTGCTGATCGGCGAATCGAGGATCCCGTTGTCGAAACTTCGTGTCGGCGATGTAAGCGTCGATCCCCCGATCGAAAAGCGCCTTCAC
>JANQQY010000069.1 GCA_028284845.1 Spirochaetales bacterium | reverse complement strand
CTCTGAATGCTATCCTATACACCACTCACGGCCGTGACCTCGCGGATATTGAATCATCTGTTATCATATTTTGCAGATGCGCGAGGCCCTCACATTCCGACCCGACTACGAGGGATTTGTCTCTCAGTTCCAGGATCGACGTGGGCTCGCCGAGTTCCATTCGCACCCGGAACTCGAGTTCAACCTTGTTACGCGGGGCAGCGCCTGGTACATGGTTGACGACCGACGATTTCTCCTCGTGCCCGGGACCATCATCTGGCTCTTCCCAGATCAGGAGCATCTGCTCGTCGACGTTGATCCAAACTTCCGGATGTGGATCGCCGTGCTATCACGGCCTCTGTGCGAGGAGCTTGCGTCCAACCCTGAGTTTCAGAGACTGGGGGAGTTGGATCCACGCACGGTTCATGTCGGGAGGCTTCAGAGCGCGGACTCCGAAGCCGTCGGTCTCCTATGCAGGTCCGTCGCCTCCTCAGCGCACAGCACGCGATTCAACGCCGGAATCACCTACCTCTTCCTCGAGGCGTGGGCCGCCTACGAGTCCGCGTCTCCGCTCGAGACCGGCAGCGATCTTTCGCCCGTTGTGGCGGCCTCGCTTCGGCGGATCGCTGACGACGGTGGGGCGGTTCGGCTCTCCGACACTGCTCGTGAGCTGGACGTGAGCGAGAGCTGGCTGAGTCGCACCTTCCATCGAGAAACAGGAGTCCGATTCAGTGACTACTGTAATCGCATCCGGCTATTGCGATTCGATGAGTTACGCGAGCGCCGACCCCATGCCAACCTCTCGTCGCTCGCCCTCGACGCGGGATTCGGCAGCTACGCTCAGTTCTATCGGGTCTATCGCAGTGCGCATGGTACCGGGCCGCGCGCATAGGGAGCGACGGCCCGGTAGCCAGTTGATGGTTGTCATGCCGATTGAACGCCTACTCGTCCAGAAAACTCCAGTCGAGATCAATGGCTGTTCCGCTCTTCGCCGATTCGTAGATTGCGTCCAGGATCGCATTGTTGATGTGCCCACTCACCGCGTCTGAGATTGGAGGTGTTCCACTTGTCACAGACTCCAAGAAATGCGATGTGAGAAGCGCTCGTGCGTCGGCATTCGCCTTCGGGGTTGATTCGACGTCGATCGGCCGGTCGAACTTCTGAGTGGTCAGCGTGAGGTCGTCGCCACGAATCGAAACCCCGCCATCGGTCCCCATCAGATCAATGAAGTGCCGATTGTCACTCTTTGTGTTCACTGCCCAGCTAACGTCAAGGGTGAGCGTCGCTCCGTTGTCCATGCGGATCATCGCCGTCGCGAGATCTTCAACGTCAAAGACGCCGTCCCATTGGGGTGTACCCCACGATCCTATGCCTCGCTTCTCAGGGCCGAACTCCGCATAGGTCGCTCCAAAGACACTGACCGGCTTCGGGCTTCCCATCAACCAGATCGCCATGTCCAGAACGTGCACGCCAATGTCGATCAGCGGTCCGCCGCCGCTCTCCGCCATCCGGGTGAACCAACTGCCCCAGCCCGGAATGTTTTTGCGACGCATCATTCCACACTTCGCGTTATAGATACGCCCCAGTTCCCCCGCAGCGACGAGCTTGTGCGTCTCCTGTGGTGCGGCGAGCCAGCGCATTTGATGAGCGACCATCACGGTCTTCCCCGTACGCTTCTCTGCCTCCACGATCTTCCGAGCCGCAGCCGAGTTGAGCGCCATCGGCTTCTCGCAGAGGACATGCTTACCGGCCTCGAGTGCCTGAACGGTCAGCTCCGCATGAAGGCTGTTCGGGACCGCGACGACCACGGCATCGACCTCCGGAGAAGCGATCAGTTCGGCAGCACTCGCGTATGCATGCGCGATGCCGTGCTCCTTCGCGGCCGCCTTCGCCAGGTCTACCGAAACGTCGGTGCATGCAACGACTTCCGCCCCCTCCGCTTCACCAAATGTGCGCATGTGCACACGACCAATAAAACCGGCTCCAATGACGCCGACTCGCAGGCTCATGCGCTCTCCGGAACGCTGACGAGTGACATCTGGTCCTTCACTGCCGCAACACACTCCGCGAGTGCCGGCACCGGATTGTCGACATCGCCTTCGTACTCGAGGATGGCCTCTCCGTCGAACCCGACTTTCGATAGGGCCGCGTCGAACGCCGGCAGGCTTAGATTTCCCGTGCCAACAACAACATCCCGAGGCGTGCGATCGGGATCAAAGACGAAGTCCTTGATATGGACAAGGTGGAGTCTCGATCCAAACTCCTCGACCATCTCAATGGGATTCTCTCGTGAGTCGAGCGCCCATGCCGTGTCCAGGTTGAGTCCGATTCGCGGACTCGCCTTCGCGAACACCCACCGGAGTGCTGTTCGACTCCCCAGCCAGTGACGGCCGCCATGGTTGTGAATACCGGCGACAATCCCGTACTCCTCGGTGAGCGTGTCGGCCGCGGCCACTGCCGCATCCACACCGTCGAGCGGGAAGTCGATGCTCATTCGCGTGAGTCCTGCCGCCTTTGCGCACTCGAAGAGCCGCCGATCCGCAGCCACGTCGCCGGTGATCTTGTTGACGCCAATGCTGACGACCTTTACTCCGGCGGCATCGTACCGCTCGGAGAGGGCGCCGAATGCCGCTGCGTCGTCCCATCCGGTGTGAATGCCGCATAGCTCGATTCTGCGCAACCCGGCCTCTCTGGTCTTGGCTGCGGCCTCATCGTTGTCCTTGAAGCCTCGAAGGCAAAAGCTCTGTAATCCTAGTTCCATACTGGAGATTCTAACCCGGAACACTAAGAACGATAGGACAGCCTGCTCAGGAAAATAGGACTGGATTTAGCCGGCTGGTGTCGCGGTGTCTGCCTCACTCACGGCCTGAAGCCGGAACTCCCGAGGTGTTGACCCGGTGTCCTTTCGGAATGCGCGATTGAAGTAACTCGCGTCATTGAATCCGGCGTCGTAGAGCACCGCGGTTACCGGCATCTGCGTCGTCGCCAAGAGACGCTTTGCCTCCGTGAGTCGTCGGCGAAGAATGGTCTGCCGGACCGTAGAGCCAACGTGCTCGCGGAATAGCTGGGCGAGCCGTGCTGCCGAGGTTCCCACACGCTCGGCGATCTCACGAGTCTCAAGGGGCTCAGCGAATCGCTCGGAGATCAATCTGAGCGACATTTGGACTCGTGGATCCGTGGTTGGGGCTCCCTGGCCCGCGAATCGCGTCACCAATCCGAGCAGTACCCGAAACTCGCCCAACACGATCGCGGCGCTCTGCGCGTCGGGATCGTGGATTTCGGATCTGAGTGCATTGCAGATCGCGACGATTCGTCGGTATACCGATTGAGGAAGCATCGTGGGGCGGCGAAAGCCGGTTTCATAGAACGGCGCAAGCATGCCCTGCACGCCGATTCCTGATCCGCTGACCGCCTCCGGGAGAAATGTGACGTTGAAGTAGTCGCATCGCTCGCCGGCATTGGCCTCTATTCTATGCGGATGAAACATGCCCAGCCGGTGAACCTGTCCGCGACAAAACTCCGTCTCGTGTCCCGCGATGATACTCCTGCCTCGGTCTGCGTTGACGACGATCAGCTCCAGGAACCGATGGTAGTGTGTTTCGAAGTTCCCTCCTTGGTATCGATCAACGTGCAGCGGAATCCCGAAACGTTTGTAGAGAGGCGCGCCTTCGATCGTTGTGATCCGCATTGATGGTCTCATTGGCCCCCCTCGACGTGGAGCGAACCCGGGCGATCGCCGGATCGTACCCGTGCACGGTACTCGCTCGGCGAGACGCCAAAGGTCTCAAGGAATCGGCGGTTGAGCGACGACACGGCGCCAAACCCAACACCGTACGCGATCTCCACAATTCGCTTGTTCGACGCGACAAGCTCGCGGCGCGCATGCTCAACCCGAACGGAGGCGAGGAAGTCCCCAAAGCTCTTTCCGGTGCACAGCTCAAAGTGCCTGTAGAAGGTCGCCCGACTCAGAGCCGCCTCTTTGATCACGTCGGACACTCCAATCCTCCTCCGGAAGTGTGCCGCGACAAATCGCACGGCGCGGTCGATTCCGTTCGCCTGCGAGTCTGCGCCCTCGCCCGAGCGGAAGCTCTTTGAGAGCGTGGTGTGCTCGCTTGGCGCGAGGCCGCTCAACTCACTCAGGATTCCCATAAAGCGCGTGAGTCGATCGAGCCCAGCCGCATCGGCGCACTCTTGCATCTGATTCCCCACACGATCTGCAACCTCGGTCGAGAAGGCGATGCCGCGCTTCGCCCCTGCCACGAGCGGCGATAGAACAGCGTACTCCGGAAGCAGCGCCATTGGGCCGTCGGTCCCCCATTGGACCGATACCCCTGACGACGGACCTTCCTCCTGCCAGTAGTGCGCGGCACCAGGACCAATCAACACCAGATTCGGAGCGGTAAACTCTCCCACAAAGTCGCCCACGAATTGGGTCCCGGAACCGGTTCCGAACCAGGTCAATTCCGCGACCGAATGCCGATGCCAACCCCCGCCTCTTCCGGCCAGCCGCTGGAGTTGATCCGGTCCGTGCACGACGGTCACATCTCGAAGCGTCGAGGACCAACGGAGCACCCGGAACGACTCTCCAGGCGAAGACTCTACGATCTCGCGTTCGACCGTCACGTGCGCAGCGTACCACGCAAGTGGGGTATTGGGGACCCAGTTGAGACTTTGTGCTTGACGGTTGAGACGCTCGTGGTGGCGCTACGCGCCGAGCGCTGCCACTCTATAGGTATGCGACGAAGCACGATAAACGAACTCCTTGAGGAAGCCTCCGCCGCC
>JANQQY010000057.1 GCA_028284845.1 Spirochaetales bacterium | reverse complement strand
CGCGGCGGCATAGTCGAAACTGAGTCCGATCCTCTGCGCTTCAATATCACGGTCACGCTCGGCCATCCGCATCTCCCGGGCGGCCCTGCGCTCTTGCACCACCTCCCAGACGTCGAACGAGGCCATTTCTCGCGGGCCGGGATTTCGAAGCGCGAAGGTGATGTCACGCAGGAGAATGTTGTACTCCATGCTGGATGCGTCGCTGTAGCTGAACTCTCCGCGTTGGTCCGGCGCGGTTGAGTGTGTGAACACGTCTCCAAGGAGGAGCGATACAATCCCCGCGTCTCCGCCGGGCTCTGTCAGACGCGCCTCTGCGGCAGATATGACCCTCTGCTCCCCATCCTCCGTTCGGTCGAGAATAATCAGATCGTTGATTTGTCTGCCGTTCACCGAGCCGGTCACAATCGTCGATTGCTGGTAGTTTTTAACGGTGAATGATTCGAGCTCAAGCTCCGGGTTCGAGAAGAGCAACTCGCGATACAACCGACCGAAGTTGATCGTGCCGAGTGGCAGAAAGTAGTCGTTCATCACGAACGACACAAGCGAGAGCATCACCCCAAGCACGGCAAGCGGTAGGAAGAGGCGCCTATTGGGTATTCCCGATGCGCGGAATGCGATGATTTCGTTGTCTGAGCTGAACCTGCCTACCGTCATAAGCGCCCCAACGAGCGAGCCGAATGGGAACGAGAGTGCGACGATTGAAGGTAGAGAATAGAAGATAAGGCGAGCCACCGCGAGGAACGGTACGTTCCGCGTCAGTATCTCCTCCGCCAAGAGAAGCATCTGGTTGATAAAGAAGATGAAGAAGAAGAAGAGAAACGCCACGAGGAAGCTAAAGAAAAACTCGCGTGCAATGTAGGCTGTAATCCTGGAGTATTGCCGAACCATGCCTATCGGCCTGTAGAACCAAATCCTCCCGAGCCACGTTCAGTATCTCCCAAGGAGTCCGATTCTACAAACGTGGCGCGAATGATCGGTGCAATAACCATCTGACCGATTCGGTCACCGTCGTGCACGGTGAACGGTGCTCGCCCCGTGTTGAGCAGGAGAACGTGGAGCTCTCCTCGATAGTCGGCATCAATGGTCCCAGGCGCATTGACCATCGTCACGCCGTGCCGAATTGCCAAACCGGAACGAGGCCTGATTTGCGCCTCGTAGCCGGCCGGGAGTTCGATTGATACACCTGTTGGAATGGACCGCCGGTCGCCCGGCGGAATGGTCACTGGATGTGCGAGCAACGCCTGAAGATCCGCGCCTGCCGCAAGCTCTGTTGCATAGCGAGGCGCTCTTCCTTCAGGGAAGGTTGCGCGGATATCCATTCGTGCGGGAACTACTCGCTGGAGTTACTTTCCGAGTCGGGCGCGTTGTCGGCCTGTCTCGGACGGTCATCGCGACGTTCGCCGTGCTGTCGTCCGCCACGATCTCCCCGCGGTCGATCGCCGCCCTTGTCATCGTAGATGAGGCCCAAGTTGACTCGGCCCATCTTGTCGATTTCAAGGATTCTTACCGGCACTTCCTGGTTGAGCTGAAGAATGTCGGTCACCTTCTCAACACGATGGGCGGCCATCTTTGAGATGTGAACGAGGCCTTCCTTGCCCGGGAGGTATTCTACGAACGCGCCAAAGTCGACGATCTTCTTCACAACCGCGTCGTAAGTTTGTCCAACCTCCGGCTCCTCAAGGAGCTTGAGGAGACTCGCCTTCGCGCCTTCGCCGGCTTCCGCGTCGCTTCCGTAGACCGTCACCGAGCCGTCGTCCTCAATGTTGATCTTGACGTCGTGTTTCTCAGAGACGCTCTTGATCGTGGCTCCGCCCTTCCCGATCAGCGTTCCGATCTCCTCGCGGTCGACCGAGAAGCTGATGATCCTCGGAGCGTACGGACTCAGCTCTTCACGCGGCGAGGTAATCGCCTCGTCCATCTTGTCCAGGATGTGAAGCCGACCTCGGCGAGCCTGATCGAGCGCGATCTTCATCACGTCCGGCGAGATGTTCTTGATCTTGATGTCCATCTGGAAGGCGGTGATTCCCTCGTCGGTACCGGCAACTTTGAAGTCCATGTCGCCAAGGTGATCTTCTTCACCCAAGATGTCTGAGAGGACGACGTAGTTCTCGCCTTCGGTAACGAGACCCATTGCAATGCCGGCAACGGGCTTTGGAATGGGGACACCGGCGTCCATCAGGCTCAGTGTTCCGCCACAGACGGTGGCCATTGAAGACGAACCGTTACTCTCCAGGATCTCGCTCACGACGCGGAGCGTGTATGGAAACTCAGACTGTGGCGGAATGACAGCTTCAAGGGCACGATGTGCAAGGTGTCCGTGGCCGATCTCTCGTCTTCCCGTTCCCATTCGACCGGTTTCTCCAACCGAGAAGGGAGGGAAGTTGTAGTGGAGGAGGAAGCTCTCTGTCCCATCCTCTTCGATGTTGTCGATGATCTGAGCGTCTCGCTGGTTACCAAGCGTCACAACGGCGAGAGCCTGTGTCTCGCCCCGAGTGAAGAGCGCAGATCCGTGCGTGCGTTCGAGGACCGAGACTTCGTTTGTGATCGAGCGAATATCTTCAGGACCTCGTCCGTCTGTTCGCACCTTCTTCTCAAGGATGCTCTTTCGGACGATCTCCTGCTCCATGTCCTCGAACAATCCGCTGAACTTCTTGCCGTCTTCCTCGGCGATCGCCTCTGCAAATTGAGCCTTCGCCTCACTCTTGACGGCCTTGATCGCCGCGCCGCGCTCCATCTTGCCCTTCACAAAGCACGCTTCTTCAAGCTTGGGATAGGCAAAGGCTCTGATGTCACCGGCCGGGCCGAATGAGTCGTCGGCCTCGGGAATGGGGAGCTTGCTCTTTCCTGCAGCAAGGCGAAGCTCCACCTGCGCCCGGCAAAGTTCGATGATGGTAGGTCGAGCCTTTTCGATGGCATCAATGAGGAGATCTTCGCTGACTTGCTGAGCGCCACCCTCGACCATGGTAATTCCGTCTTGTGTTCCCGCCACCACGATGTCGAGTTGAGAGTTCTCGAGCTGCTCATACGTCGGGTTGATCACAAGCTCGTTCGCGACGTAGCCAACACGAACGGCGCCTATGGGACCGTCGAACGGGATGTCGCTCACGGTGACGGCAGCGCTTGCCGCGTTCATCGCGATGACGTCCGGCACGTTGATGTTGTCCGTTCCAACGACCGTGGGTACGACCTGGATGTCACGGCCAAACTTCTTGTTGAAGAGCGGTCGCATGGGTCGATCGATCAGGCGACAGACCAGGATTTCTCGATCCTTCGGTCGACCCTCTCGCTTAAGGAAGCCACCCGGGATTTTGCCCGCCGCGTAGTACTTCTCGTTGTATTCGACCTGGAGCGGAACGTAGTCGAGACCCTCGACCGGGTCGGAACCGCAACATGCGGTCGCGAGAACCGCGCCGCCGCCGTACGTAGCAAAAACCGACCCGTTGGCCTGCTTCGCCATCCGGCCCGTTTCAAGCACGAGCTCGGATCCGTTGATAGTGACGCTTACACTGTGCATTTGCTTTCCTTGGAGGATTACTTACGGATTCCGAGCTCTTGAATGAGTGATCGGTACTTCTCGAGGTCTTTGCGGGCGAGATAGTCAAGCATGCGACGGCGCTGGCCGACGAGCTTGAGCAAACCACGACGGGAGTTGTGGTCTTTCTTGTGGGTTTTGAAGTGTTCGGTCAGTTCTTTGATGCGTTCGGTGAGAAGAGCGATTTGGACTTCAGTCTTGCCGGTGTCTTTGGCGTTTTCACCAAACTTCCCGACGATCTCACTCTTCTGCTCCTTTGTAAGGGGCATGAGTCTTACTCCTTGGATCCGATCCGATTATGGTTCATCACAATATAGCGAATAGATTTAGCATCTGCCAGAGGCCAGTTGAGATTATTTCCTTCGACGGTAAGCCGCGAACGATTTTGCTGGGCATGCTCGTCAATCAGGGTCACATCGTAGACGCCGTCCGGTGGTATCAGTTGGCCTGATCCCGAAAGCGTCTTTGATGCACTGACTCGAATGATGCAATGATCGTTCGTTGTCGTGGTGTCGGACTCCGCTACGTCCAGCGTGTACGGTCTCCCGAGCAATGTCATCGCCCGCTCGAGCGCACCGTCACGGATGAGGCGGCGGAGGCGCGAACTCGACACGACCTCGCCTTCGACCTCCACCGGGTCGATGGTCGCGACCTCAAAGCCACGCGAGTGTGCAAGCGTTTCGAGCTCCGGGAGAGCGAACGCTCGGTCGCGACCCACGGCGAAGTCACCTCCAACGGCGATTCTTCGGACCGAGAACGAGGTCAGGAGTCTATCCAAAAACTCCTTTCCCTGCATGCGGCGAACGCGATCAGAAAACCGGACCAGAACCACGAGATCGATGTCGAGGGCAGCCAGTGCCTCTCTCCGTTGATCGAGACTCATGACGTATCCCGGTATCGAGTCGTGAACCAGCCGCTTAGATGGGTGTTGCTCGAAGGTCACTACAACACGTACGAGTGCGCCACGCGTAACCTCCCGCAGGAGAGCGACATGGCCCCGATGAACGCCGTCAAAGACGCCAATCGTGATGGCTGTGTCGCGGTCGACGAACGAGTCCGCGAGCGATTCCCATTCGACCTCAGTCAAGGTGCTCCGCCTTGGCAAAGACGACATCATACGCGAACTCGCCATTCTCAGAGTGCCCCAGCGCGACCGCACTTCCGTTCAGTGACAGAAGGGTCCACGGCGAGGCATCCCAACGCTCCGGAAGATCGGCGGGAGAGATTCTCATGCCGTGCGAAATGGGCCGCACGAGTCCCGAATCGATCGCAACCACACTGGTGGTGCCCGTCCTTCTCAAGGCGTCCGACAGGGGAATCCGATGTGCTTCCGCGAGCATGTCGGGAGCCACGCTTTCAGAGACAGAAAAGTCGCCGATCGACGTTCGTCGCAATGCCTCCACGTGGGCACGAGAACCTGCGGCCAGCGCGACGTCGCGTGCAAGCGACCGGATATAGGTTCCCGTGGAGCAGCGTATGTCGAGGGTGGCGCTGACCACGCGATCGTCCGAGTAGCTCGCCTCAACGAGCCGAAGTTCGTGGATCTTCACTTCTCGCGGCGGGATCTCGACCGGTCTACCGTCTCTGGCCAACTTGTACGCCCGGGTCCCGTCAACGTGTACCGCTGAGTAGGCCGGCGGCCTCTGCGTGATTACCCCGGTGAACTCGTCGAGCTGTGTCTCCAGTTCTGAGAGAGAGGGACAGTCACCGCTCTCTATCGCTCTACCTGTTCTGTCGTCGGTGTCGGTCTGGACTCCAAATGCGATCGTGGCGCGGTAGCCTTTCTCCAGTGTGTCGAAGACTCGCGCGGCTCGAGTCGCCTTGCCAACGAGGGCGATCAGAAGACCCGAAGCAAACGGATCAAGCGTACCAGTATGACCGACCTTACGGGTCGAAAAGACCTTCTTCGCGGCTGAGAGAGCCGCGAACGAGCTAAGTTCAGTTGGTTTGTCGAGGAGGAGGACTCCCGGATCGGGGAGCTTCTCTGAGCGCATCTAGGTCGAAAGCTGTTCGATGCTCGAGTTGACCTCGAAGCTTTCCTCAATGCTGTGGTCTGCGAAAAACGAGAGTCGCGGCGTGAGGCGTGCCTTTAGCTTGCTTCCTACTCGGCTCTGGATGAAGCCGGCCGCATTGTTGAGGCCCGCAACGGCGGACTCGAGCTCATTTCGCTCCTTGAACCCAGAGACCCTGATCTTTGCATACGCAAGGTCCTTGGAGACGCTCACCCCGCTCACCGAGACCATGGAATCCACTCTTGGATCCTTGATCTCGTTTCGCAGGATGAGTGAGCTGATCTCCTCTCTGAGCAGACTCTCGAATCGCTTGAGGCGAATATCAGCCATTCGTGTCCTCGAGAGTCTTTGCAATCTCTTCCATTTCGAACGCTTCGAGAACGTCGCCGACCTTCAGATCGTTGTAGTTCTCTACTCCAACACCACACTCGTATCCGGTCTCGACTTCGCGCGCGTCGTCCTTGAAGCGCTTCAGGCTCGAAATCTTGCCCGTGTAAATCTCAACGCCGTCGCGGATGACGTGGACGCTCGACGATCTGCGAATCAGACCGCTGGTCACATAGCAGCCGGCGATAAGGCCGATCTTTGGCACCTTGAACGTTTCGCGAATCTCAAGCTGCCCGATGGTTTTCTCGCGGAACTCGGGTGCCAGCATGCCTTCCATGGCATCGCGAATGTCATCAACTACCTCGTAGATGATGTTGTACTTGCGAATCTCAACCTTCTCTTGCTCGGCGAGCTGTGCTGCGCTCGGTGTCGGCCGGACATGGAAGCCGATGATAATCGCTTCACTTGCTGCGGCTAGACGAACGTCATCATCGTTGATCGCTCCGGCTGCAGCACGGATGGCTGAGAGACGAATCTCGCGAGTAGAGAGCTTCTCGAGGCTCGCCTGGATGGCTTCGACGGAACCGTGAACATCACCTTTGATGATGACGCGAAGCTCGTCGATCTCACCTTCCTGGATACTATCGTAGAGGTTGTCGAGCGTGATCTTCTTCACGTTTCGAGCCTCTTCGACTTTCTTCAGCTCTTGACGTTTGTCTCCAACCTGTCGAGCGGTCTTCTCGTTCTCAGTAACCTGGAACGGGTCGCCCGCCTCGGGGATACCGGTGAAGCCGAGAATCTCGACCGGCATCGCGGGGCCGGCGGCTTTGACGCGATCTCCGTGGTCGTTGAACATCGTCCGGACCTTGCCGGGATAGACGCCGGCTACAAAGCTGTCGCCCACCTTGAGCGTGCCACGCTGAATAAGGACGGTCGATACCGTGCCTCGGCCCGGGTCAATTCTTGACTCAATGACGGTGCCCTCTGCATTTCGGTCGTGATTCGCCTTCAACTCAAGGAGTTCCGCCTGGAGCAGAACCGCATCCAGGAGCTCCTTGATGCCCTCGCCTTTTAGTGCAGAGACGTGGGCGAAGAGCGTGCTACCGCCCCACTCCTCCGGCATCAGATCGAGATCTGAGAGCTGCTGTTTCACGCGGTCAGGGTTTGCATCGGCGAGGTCGATCTTGTTGATCGCAACGATGATGGGAACCTTTGCTGCCTTTGCGTGATCAATCGCCTCTCTGGTCTGAGGCATCACGCCGTCGTTAGCAGCGACAACGAGTATCACGATGTCGGTGACCTGAGCGCCACGGGCGCGCATCATCGTAAACGCCTCGTGACCGGGCGTGTCCAGGAAGGTGACTCGTTGCTCCTCGTTTACCTTCACCTGGTAGGCGCCAATGTGCTGCGTTATGCCGCCAAACTCGCCCTCAACCACGTTCGCAGAGCGAATCGTATCAAGAAGCTTCGTCTTTCCGTGATCGACGTGACCCATAATGGTGACAACAGGGGGACGATTCTCGAGGTCCTCTTCCTTGTCGTCTGCAGTTTCAATGAGCGTCTCGTCATACAGCGATACGATGTTGACCTTGCATCCATACTCGTCCGCGAGAATCGTTGCCGTTTCTGCGTCGATCTGTTGATTGATGGTCACCATCATGCCCATACCCATCAGCTTTCCAATCAGATCGGACGCCTTGAGGTTCATCTTTCTCGCCAGTTCGCTGACAGTGATGACCTCCATGATGTCGATCTCCTTTGGAATCGGATTCGCTCGTGGGGCATTCTTCTTCTGCTTGAACTGGATCTCCCGCTCTTGATGCTTGTCGCGACGGGGATACTGCTTCTTCGATTTATAGAACTTCTTGCCACCCGGTCGCTGATCGCCGGATGGGGGTGGTCCCGACCCTGGACGTGGTGGTCCTCCAGGGCGCGGTCCTCGGAACGATCGCTGAGGACCGCCAGGCCTGTTTCCGCCGGGCCGACCGGTGCGTGGTCCGCCTGGTCCCCGCGAATCGGATCGCGGAGGACGGCTTCCCGGCTGCCCGGTTCCTCGGCCAAGTCGTACCGACTCGCGAACCGATGGTGGCGGCTCTTTGAAGTCTTTGACCGTAAACTTGTTTCGCTTCACAGGAGCAGGTTTGGCGCCTGCGTCCTTTTCCGGCTTGGGCGTTGATGTCCGAGCCGCGCGTTCCGGAGCGGCCTTTGGAGGCGTGGGAGTCGCCGGCTTCGGAGTCGGTGCAGCTGCTGGTGCGGGCGTCTCTGCAACGGCCTTCGCGCGCGCCTGTGCCTGCTCGCGGACGGATGGCGGAATCTCGTCTGCCTTGCGAACCACCGAGGGCTTAAAATCTGCTGCCTTGTCCGGTTGTGACTCAGTTGCAGGCTTCTTCGCCTTTGTCTTCCGTCGAACGACGACGCGAACCTTTGGCTTGTCGTCCTCGCCTTCGTCCTTTCGGTGCTTGATCAGCGTCGCTTTTGGCTTCTGCTTTTCCTGATCCTCTGCCATACAGCTCCTTCTACTACCGAGCCCGCCTACTCGGCCCCGGTATTATCCTCGTCCTCATCGATAATTTCAACATTTTCGGAGATGATCGCCTGAATCGCTGCAACATCCTCGTCGGTGATGCCTTCCAGCTTGCGGAGCTGATTCTCCGGCATTTCCAGGAGGTCGAGAATGTCTTCGATTCCCGCGGTCTTTAAGATCCCAACGACACGATCGTTGATTCCCGGGAGCTCCGAGATGAGAGTGATTTCCTCATCCTCGTACTCCTCCTCTTCCTCTTCGATCTCCTCGTCCGCCTCGACTTCCTGCTCCGTCACCTCGGAGTCGACTGGATCACTCTCCTCAGCAACCTCTTCCGGCGCTTCATCTGCCGACGCCTCCGTCTCCTCGACTTCGGCCTCATCGGCATACTCTTGTTCTTCGACCTCTTCCTCGGTCTCGATGATTTCAACGTTCTCGCTGATGATTCGCCGGATCGTGGAGACATCGTCGCCGCTCAGCGACTCGATCGCGGTCAGCTCCTCATCGGTGAGGTTAACGAGATCCTCGATGTACTCGTAGCCGGCCCCCTCCAGGAGCTGGGTGAGATGCTGCGGAATATCAGGTAGCTCGGCGATCCGCGTGATCTCGTCCTCTTCCTGCGGTAGCTCGCCGAACAAGGCGCTTACCGCGCGCTTGGTGTCTGCGCCAAGGTCCATCTCTGCGAACTGAGCCTGTGTCTTCACGTCGATCGACCAGTCTGCCAGACGGTTTGCGAGGCGAACGTTGAGGCCTTGCTTTCCAATGGCAAGAGAGAGCTGACTCTCCGGTACAACGGCGAGCGCTTGCCGTTTTGATTCGTCGAGAATCGCGACGTGGCTCACCTCGGCTGGTGAGAGAGCGTTCCGAATGAACTCGCGAGGGTCGTTGTCGTATTTGAGGACGTCGATCTTCTCGCCTTCGAGCTCTCGAACGATTCCCTGGATACGAACACCCCGCAGACCGACGCAGGCTCCAACCGGGTCGACGTCGTCCCGGTTCGAGTAGACCGCGATCTTGGTTCGGTATCCCGGCTCCCGGACGAGCTTCACGATCTCAACGGTCTTGTCGTAGACCTCCGGGACCTCGAGTTCAAAAATCCGCTTCACGAACTCGGTATGGGTTCGTGTCAGAACGATCTGAAGACCGTTCGGATTTTTGTTCACCTCGTAGATCATCGCCTTGATCCGATCGTTCGGCCGATAGATCTCGCGAGGGCTCTGATAGCGCTTTGGCATGATGCCTTCGGTCTTGCCAAGGTCGACAAAGATGTTTCCGTTCCGCTCGCGCTGGTAGTAGCCGATGATCATCTCACCGACCTTATCCTTGAACTCGCTGAAGAGCGTGTCCTTCTTGATTTCACGGAGGGTCTGACGAGCCTTCTGCTTCGCGCTTTGGACGGCGACCCGGTCGAACTCGCTCGGATCGATCTCGATCAGGAGCTCGTCACCTATTTCACACTCCTCGTTGAGCGCGAGGGCTTCCTCCAGAGCGATCTCGCTCACGGGGTCATAGACGTCTTCCACAATCTTTCGCTGAGCGAAGAGTGTAACGTCACCGCCGTCATCGCTGAATCGCACAACGGCATTCTCTTCCGTTCCGTACTTTTTCTTGTATGCGGCAAGAAGAAACTCTTCTACCGTCGTCCGGACGAGATCCTCACTGATCCCGCTGTCGGATACGATTGTTCTGATTGCATCGCCGAGCTCATTTGACATCGGTTTTCCCGACCTCCTCTGCGTAATCGAGTTTCGCCTTCCGAATATCGGAGAGCGGAACGATCGTCTCAACTCCGTCCTTGCGAATCGTCACCGTCGTATCTGATGTCTCAACGACGAGACCCCCAAGCCATTCACCCGTGCTGATTCTCAAGATCTGCACGCCCTTCCCTGCGAACACGTGAAGTTCGGCCGGGTCTTTCATCACTCGGTCGATCCCGGGGCTCGCAACCTGCAGCGCTATGTCTCTATCGTCGAGCATCAGCTCGAGGCGCGGCATGATCGTCTTGTGCACCTCAACGCAGTCATCCATTCCGATACCCTCGGCACGGTAGATGACCACGTGCACGTGCGTTCGCCCGTGAACGGTGGAGGTGCTTGCCTCTAAGAGTGAAAAACCGAGGCCGGAGACGACCGGCTCGAGGTCCTGCGCGATCGCGCTACTCGACACGTTTCCTCCCTCCCGAACACAAAAAAAGAGTCGGCGAGCGACTCTTCTACAGGAAGACGAACTTGGCCTGAAGGTACCAAAGCACTCTGGCGGTGTCAACGTTTCAAACGTGCGGTAAGCGCTCTGAAGCCGTTGAGCTTGCGATCTCGCTTGATCGCGAGTTTGGTTCCATGTGCTTTGAGGAAGCGTGAGACGGCGGTGCTCTTTGATACGATCATCAGGGATCCGTCGTGCTCGAGGTGTCGTTGGGCGGAGGCGATGATAGCGTCCGCCCACGGTGAGTCCGGCACCGGATCGTCGTTCACAATCATGAGACGAAAGCGGCCGGCCAGATTCGGGAGATGAATCCAGGGCGTGCAAGCACTCGAGACTGTCTCTTGATCCTCCCCGAGATTGTGTCGTGCGATTGCCAGGGAGAGCGTGTCACGATCCGCGATCGTCCCGGTGCCGGCAACCTGATTCGCACCGACGGCGAGGTGTCCCTGGCCCACTCCGTACGCAAGAAAGGACCCTCGTGCGCCCGCAGAATCAAGGAGGTCAAACGCAAGGGCGGTACGATAGGCGAGTCCATCGAATTCAGGGAGATTGTAGACCGTTTCTGCGTGGTAGCCGTTTCGTGGTCCAACAAAGGTGCCCTCGGACCGCGTGAAGACATCAAGTCCGACCGGTCGCATGGTTGGATCGGGCGCATGAGGTTCCACGATGTAGGCGACGTGGTTCGCGTTTGCACGCCGGACGAGCGTCTTGCCAAGAGCGCTCGCAATCGAATCCGCCAGGTGCTCAAGCGGTTTCACGAGTACGAAGCCGATCCATCCGTCTGCTCGTGCTGCGCGCGCCGCCATATCCCGCCCCAACGCCTGGAGGACCGGCTCGCCGGCCTTCGCCGGGAGATTTGAGACGACGAGCTCCCGGGCATCCGCAGGCTCCGGCAGCTCCGAAAGCCCGAACGGACTCGCAACGTGCGTCTCGAGGCTCACCTGATTCAGCCGTGCGTTCTCCCGAGTAAATGGCCCCGCGAGGCCATCACGATCAACGGTAGAGAGCGGCACATCACGGGCGGCAGCCAAGGAGATTCCGAGTGTGCCGGTCCCCGAGCCAAGATCCACGACTCGCTCATACGGAAGCTTTGCTTCAGCGATCAGTGCTAGCAGCATGCTTGTGCCCCGATCCACTCGTGCACTCGAGAAGAGCGCGTGACTGACGTCAAAGGTGAGCGATTTCCGGTTGTACGAGTAGTCTAGTCTCCGGGTCGCAAGCATCGCGACCGTTGCTGCGTCTTTGTCTTCCTCTGATGCCGACTCGTTGGTCACGTCTGAAGGTTAGAGCTGTTCAATACTCCATGGCAAACGTCACGACCTCCACGAATTGGACCCCAATCTCCTTGAGCGCAACGGCGCACGCGTTTGCAGTGGCGCCGGTTGTAAAGACATCGTCCACCACGATCGCCGTCTGAGGAAGGTGCCGCGCTCGAACGGCCCGGACCGATCGAAGCATGTTGCTCCATCGGCCCTCGTAGGCAAGCTTTTTCTGCTCTGCATGCGAACGCTGGCGAAGAAGGTCCAACACGTCCAGGTGAAGCTTCCGTCCCAACGCCGTTGCCAGTTCTCGCCCCACGGAGAAGCCGCGACGCCTAATGGTCGATCTTCTGGAGGGCGCCGGCACGAGGGCGACACTAGTGGAATCGTGATGGACGAGTGGAGAGACAAGTTCCACGAGCAGGGGGATGAGGGAACGTCGCGAGTGGAACTTGACCTCGCGTAACACACGCGCGGCGACACCGCGGTAGGGACACGCGGCGGTCAGCCTGGAGAAGGCGTACGTCTCGCGACGGCATCGTTCGCAGACACCAACGCGAGGCGGCAATGGGATGCTGCAAGTTTGGCACTGATAGGTGACTGGCCCATGCGACTCTGCCAGGAGACGCTCGAAGCAGTCACCGCAGAGTGGACCGCGGGTAGGTGAGCACATGTGCGAACCGCAGACGACGCAGGCATGGGGAGCCAGGAGATCGATCACACCTCTATACGCGCGGTGGGAGTGCGGTGATTCGTTGCCCGTGGAGACCTCCACCGCTACCTTCTGCGAAATGGAGTCATACGACTACGTGCTCGCCGGCGGAGGCCTCGCCGGGTTGAGCCTTGCTCATGCGATCGTGGACGGACCTGCTCCGGACGGGAGAATCCTCATCGTGGATCCCGAGCAGAAGGGCGAGAACGACCGCACCTGGTCGTTCTGGACAAACCGGCAAGAGTCGTTTGAATCGATCATCAGCCGCGAGTGGTCGCAGATAGAGTTTGCATCTCACAGTTGGACAAGGACGATCGAGCTTGGCGACTACCGCTACTGCATGGTACGTGGAGGCGACTTCTACGAGTACGCGCTCGACAGGTTGGAGAAGGCGCCTGGCGTCGACTTTATGCGAGACACAGTCGATCACATTGAGGCGGATGAGGCCGGAGTCGTGGTAACCACCGGAGCCGGTTCGGTTCGCGGGCGGTATGCCTTTGACTCCCGGTTCGACCCGGCCGAGTACTCACGGCGGGAGGGCCCACACCACTACCTGAAGCAGCACTTCCTTGGATGGGTAATCGAGTCCGAACAAGATGTGTTCCAAGCCGACTGCGCCACCATGTTCGACTTTCGGACGCCTCAGTGCGGAGAGATGCGTTTTGTCTACGTTCTGCCGCTCTCAGAAAAAAAGGCGCTCGTGGAGTTCACTCTGTTCACCTCGGATCTTCTCTCCGATGAGGAGTACACCGCAGGACTTGAGACCTATGTTGCGGAGGTCCTTGGGCTTGAGAGCTATCGCATTGTTGAGCGGGAGAAGGGTGTGATCCCGATGACCGACGAGCCGGTCAACAGAGTCCCCAACCCACGAACGCTCGCGATTGGGACACGCGGTGGAATGGTCAAGGCGAGCACGGGGTATGCGTTTTTGCGAACTCAACGAGACGCCGCCGCCATCGCCTCATCTTTGGAGCGCACCGGAACTCCGTTTGATATCCCAAAGCCGCCCGCGTGGAACGCGGCGCTCGACTCGACCATGCTGCAGGTGATGTTCCGGCGTGGCGAGATCACCGAGCGGACCTTCACGCAGCTCTATCAGCGAAACCCGATCGATCGACTGTTCCGGTTCCTTGATGAGGAATCGAGCTTTCCCGAGACGCTCGCACTCATGACGACCGTTCCGATCGGCCCCTTTTTGCGAGCCTTTATTCGGACGCAGTTCCTGCGGAGGGTGTGATGCCGTTCATAAGAACCCTGATTGAGCCTTTCTCAGTTGTCAGCCTTCTCCTGGTTGTTTGGATCGCCGTCATGATCATGGTGCCGATCGTGCGCTGGACGTTTGGCAAGGGGGCGGAGCGCATTGGGATCGCAGCCGGGGTCTTTGCTCAGGTTGCCGCGGTTGCCGCTGCCCTCGGGGTGGGGAATGGGCTGTGGGCAATCGCTGCCCTCGTTCTGGTGCCCGGTCTTGGCTGGCTGAGCGAGGTGATCGGATCACGGACCGGTTATCCTTTTGGACCCTACCACTATACCGACGTCCTGCAGCCGCAGGTTGCTCGCGTGCCGATTCTCATACCGCTCGCCTGGCTGATGATGATGCCGCCGTCTTGGGCAGTCGGGTCACTCCTCTTCCCCCACTCGCTTCTGCTCAGGTGGATCGTCGCGGCCGCGGCATTCACCGCATGGGACGTCTACCTCGATCCCATGATGGTCTCCTGGCGATTCTGGGAATGGAAGCGTAAGGGCGCCTACGTTGGGATCCCGCTCGTAAACTTCGCCGGTTGGTTTGGCGTCGCCTTGCTTATCACCGCACTTGTTGGTTCGCTCTCATGGTTCGGCGCGCCGGATCTCACGAATCCCACGAACTCGGAACCACTGATCGCCATCTACCTCGTGACGTGGCCACTGATGTTGATTGGTCAGTTCTTCTTCTGGAACCTTCGAGTGAGTGCAGTGACCGGTTTCCTCGTGATGGGAGCCGTCGCTGTTCCCGTGCTTACTCGGATCCTCTGATCTCCTCCTGCCAGCGTGCGATTCTGGCAAGAGCATCGATTGGCTTGAGCTGATCGACATCGATCTCCCGGAGTTCCGCCTCGATCAGCTCGAATGGTGCAAAGAGCGGAGCCTGGGTCGACGCCGACTCTCTGACCCGATCGGTTCCCGCAGGACGGCGTTCTTTCTCGTCAACTAAGGTCTCGAGGATCTCCGCTGCCCTCGTGGTAACCGATCGCGGGACGCCGGCGAGCGTGGCAACGTGGATTCCATATGAATTGTTTGAGGGGCCTTCCTGCACCCGTTTCAAGAAGACGATCTCGCGTCCATGTTCAGCGACCGCCATCGAGAGATTCCGGACCGGCAGGTTGAGTGCCGTGAGTTCGTGAAAATGCGTTGCGAAGAGGGTCCTGGGCCGCGCTCCACTCGAAAGGTGCTCGAGAATGGCCCTCGCGATCGCCAGCCCGTCGTTCGTACTGGTTCCCCTTCCGATCTCGTCCATGATCACGATGCTCTTGGGCGAGCTGGTGCGGAGGATGTATGCCGCCTCGTTCATCTCAACGAGAAAGGTCGACTCTCCGCGCGCGAGATTGTCGCTCGCTCCCACACGACAGAAGATTCTGTCTGCGATTCCGACTCGTGCGCCGTCCGCTGGGACGAACGAACCGAGCTGGGCCATGAGAACGATCAGGGCCGACTGCCGAAGGTAGGTGCTCTTTCCCGCCATGTTCGGACCCGTGATCAGAGCCAACGATTCGCCACGCTCGCCCAGCTCCGTCTCGTTCGGGACGAACTCTCCTGCCGGTAAGTTTGCTTCAACTACAGGGTGACGACCCGCACGTATCTCGAGTACCGGTGCTTCAACGATCTCCGGACGGACGTAGGCGCGCCGTGATGCTACCTCCGCGAGCGATTGGATCGAGTCGAGTTCGGCGATTGCGCGGGCAAGCGTGAGAAGCTCTTCGATCCGAGACTCCGCCCGAGAACGGACCGACAAGAAGATCTCACGTTCGAGCTCGACGATGCGCTCACTCGCCTCCGCAATCTCCGTCTCGATCCCCGTGAGGCGCTCGGTACTAAAGCGTTCGGTGCTTGCCAGGCTCTGGCG
>JANQQY010000051.1 GCA_028284845.1 Spirochaetales bacterium | reverse complement strand
CAGTTGAAGGATCACAACAGTAGTGATCGAGAGCGCCAGGAAGGCGTAGTTGTGCGAACGCAGTCGTTCGCCAAAGAGAATCACCCCTAGGAGGGAGGTGAGGACAATCACGCCGACTGCGTTCACGGCGTAGGCGAACGGACCGTCCATGGAGCGGACGGCGGAGGCCATAAAGAAGGCTGATCCGAAGTTGGCAACTCCAAGCGGCAGGCCAATCAGCATCTGAGACCGAGGGGTGCCCCGATCGGACCGAAGCTCGCCACGAGCAAGGGCAATCGCGCCTGACGCGACGGCGGCCGAAGCAAAGACAACCGTCACAAAGCCGAGTGGACCAGAGCCGCCGAACACCTCCTCTCGGACTTTGAGCATCGTGTCTGCAACGCCAATCACAAGAAAGACGGCCGCCGCGATCGGGAGAGCGCCACCGGACGCGTGATCCCGTCGTCTGTGAAACGGCGGCCAGTCACGCGACGCAAGAGGGAGGATGGTGATCGCCATCGCGATGGCCGCCGTCTGGAGCCAGCTGCCGGCCTCTCCGAATACGAACACTGAGACGAGGATGGGGATCGCAACGGAGAGCCGCGCTACAGAGCTCGCGATCCCGGTCCCAAGCATTTTGATCGCGCGAGAGAAGGAAAGAAGGCCAAGGACGTACGTACCGCCGAGTCCGACGCTCATCGCCAGCTCGGCGACGGATAGTTCGATCGTGTCCCCGTGAATGAGGTGAACAACAACACCGGCGGTCGCTCCTGCGAGGTAATTGAGACAAAAGAGAGTAAACCGACGCTTTGAGGGAGCAAGCCGCAGGATAAGCGCGACAACGGTTGACGAGACGATCGCCAAGAGAAGCGAGAGCATCAGCGAAGATGCAGAAGAACGTCCGATTCAGGGCCGGGCTCACACGCCGGACCATCCTTGTGGTGAAATGCCACACCGGTCTCATCAACACGAACGATGGAGAATGCACGGGTTCCGCCGTCAGAACGATGGACGCAGATCGAATACGCTCCTCGCTCCGGAGCGTGGCTCTGATGAAAGGCGACAAGATCGTCGTGCCCCGGGTTCTCCGGAACCGTCTGATGATAGGTACGCACACGCTCGGGTTCGACGCTCGCGAAATCGAATCCGGAGGAGGTCACCGGCGCGCTGATCCCGACGGTGCGTGTGAGCCTTCGCCCACCCCACCGGTATTGCGTCACTTCCTTGGAGCGGTGAAAGACGAGCATCGTGTACGGTCGATAGATCGACTGATTCGATTGGTTCAGGAAGGCATCTACCAACTCAGAGTCTGGGAATGAGACAGCATCGAGGACGAGCTGGCCCCGGCTTCGCGGTTCAGACGGAGCGGGCGGCATCGCTTCATGGTAGTAGTTAAGAAGGCAGACGGTGAGCCCGTACTCATTGGAGGCGATCCACGTCCCACCGGCATCGGTGTCTGTGGGTGCGACATAGGTTGTCCCATTGCGTGTCGCCCGTGCCGGAGGGAGCGCGCGGCCCCTGGAGTAGAGCTCGTCCCTGTTCATGAAGACCTCGTAGCCTCCTGAGACGGGCCTCCACGTTACGGTGCACATCTATCGATTCTTGGCCAAGAACCGAATCGTAGAGGGAGCAACTCCAAAGGAATGATCGACCTCTATGCCCTGCACACGAAGCAGCATAGCGATGATCGCGTAGTGGTGAATCGTGTGGCTCGCAAGCGCTGCCAGCTCGCGCGCGATAGTCGATCGTGTTTCGATGCCGCTTCCATCCGCATCGAGCACCTCAAGCCGGACCGCCGCGGGGGGATCGTCATCAGACCCGGATGCTAACTTCTCTAGAGCCGTCGCATGGCGTCGCGCAGTCTCTACAGCGTAGACAGGATCAGACTCCACCTGCTGATCGCGTTTACGAGACTCGTAGTCAACGATGGTGCCAAAGCCTTCGATCAGCCGGTCGTAGAAATCGAGAACGTGGCGGAAGTGCTTGCCCACACCGCTTGTAAAGAACTCATGAGAGTTTCTGCGGTAGGTATCTGGGCCGATAGACTCTATCAGTTGGGCGCCCTGTTCAAGGAGACCGGCGTTCTCCTCAACGAGGAGCGCAAGATCGTGATTTGATTTGCTCATGACTTCCGGGAAAAGATACGTCCTCCCGTTGAGGGGGGCAACGAAGCCTTTCCCGCGAGCGAGAGTGCGGTTATGATCCTATCGTGAACTCGGATCACCCCTCGTCAGACATTATCGGGAGCACCGGACGATCACTCGCCAGTAGAACGATCGTACTCGCCATGTCCGGCAGCGTCGCGATAGCGCGGGCGCCTGAAATCGCGCGCGCACTCATGCGGGAAGGCGCACGCGTGATTCCCGTCATGAGTGAGGAAGCGGCGGCGCTGCTCGGACCAAAACTGATGCACTGGTCGACTGGTGAGGAACCAATCGTTCGGCTCACCGGCCATACGGAACACGTCGCGCTGGTTGGCAACGCATCGTCACGAGCGGACCTGCTTCTCGTCGCTCCCGCGACTGCAAACACCATCGGAAAGATCGCTGTGGGTATCGACGACACACCGGTAACGACCTTCGCGACCACCGCCATTGGGGAGGGAGTTCCCGTGGTCGTCGTACCGGCGATGCATGAGCCGATGTACAAGCATCCGGCGATCGGGCGAAATCTCGCGACGCTACGAGAGATGGGCATCACCGTAGTCATGCCTCGAGTCGAAGAGGGGAAGGCAAAGATCAGCGATACGAGCGAGATCATAGCGGCCGTTCAGGATCGAATCGGCATAGCTTCCGGCGCTCTTGCGGGCAAGTCGATGCTGATCACCGTTGGACGCACGGTGGAGTACCTCGATCCCATTCGGGTGATCACAAACAACAGCTCAGGGAAAATGGGTATGTCGCTCGCGCAGGCCGCCCTTGAGGCGGGAGCCGAGGTGACGACCGTCTACGGCAAAGGCACCGCTTCTGCCCCCGCCGGCGCTCGGGTCGTGAACGTTGACACCGCGGAGCAGATGCAGGCGGCCGTGGACAAGGAGCTCAGCCGACCGGGTGGATACGACATCGTGGTCGCCGCGGCGGCGGTGGGAGATTGGAAGCCGGTAAAGGAGTTCCATGAGAAGATCTCGACGCACGACCGAGACCGCCTGATCGTTGAGTTGGAACCCACACCCAAGATCATTGACGGCATCAGGTCACGATATCCAGAGATCTTCCTTGTCGCCTTTCGGGCGCAGCATGATCTCAGCCTCAAAGACCTTCTCAACGATGCACGCAAGCGCGCCGGCAAGGCTGACGCAGACTTGATCGCTGTTAACGATGTGTCAAAACCGGGAGCCGGCTTCGAGACCGACACGAACGAGATGTACCTCATTGGGCGCGACGGCAAAGAGCATCACGTACCAATGGCGAGCAAGCTCGAGGTTGGCCGGGCGATCGTCGAAGCGATCAGCTCATGCCTTGGCTAATTGCTTGACACCTCGATAGGCCGAACGTACGATTCCGCACCATGACGATCGCAATCGTAGGATGCGGAACGGTGGGCGGAGCAACCGCCCAGCATGTGATCCAGAGCAGAGAGCTGATCGAGTCGCGCTACGGGATGTCGGTTGATCTGGCCGCCGTGATCGATCGCGATCTCTCTCATGCTCGTGCTATCGGGCTGCCAGAATCGATCCTCACAGACAACTATGACAAGGCGCTCGCGAACGAGGAGATCTCGATCGTCGTGGAGCTCGTC
>JANQQY010000049.1 GCA_028284845.1 Spirochaetales bacterium | reverse complement strand
GATTTGTGCGTGGTAACCTCCCCTGTATGCAATCTGTTTCAGCTAAGCGGAAGCGCGGACAAGGCGCAAAGGCCACCCAGAGGCTCGGCGATGATCCGCTCGCCAAGAACATCGTCGTACGGTGCAGCGACGAGCTTTATGAGGCGGCTCGATCGGCTGCGAGCTCGAACAGCGTCTCCCTATCAGATTACGTTCGACGTCTTATCCTCACTGACCTCCGCAAGGCTCGATAGCCCCACTCCTGGCAGCCGCCAATCGGAGGCCGTCACTTCTTTTCGGCCTGAGTCTAAAGTAGTTTTGACGGACTCATGGCACAGATTCGAAACATCGGCATCATGGCTCACATCGATGCCGGTAAGACGACAACAACAGAGAGAATCCTCTACTACACGGGACGCAGCCACCGAATAGGTGAAGTCGATCGCGGCGACACGATCATGGACTGGATGGCCCAAGAGCAGGATCGCGGGATCACGATCACATCGGCGGCCACAACCTGTTTCTGGAACAACCATCAGATCAACATCATCGATACCCCCGGCCATGTCGACTTCACGGCCGAGGTCGAACGTGCTCTGCGAGTCCTTGATGGCGCCGTGGGCGTATTCTGCGCCGTGGGTGGCGTCGAGCCGCAGTCGGAGACGGTGTGGCGCCAGGCGAGCACCTACAAGATTCCTCGAATTGCCTATGTCAACAAGATGGATCGAATCGGCGCCGACTTCGCGGAAGTCCTCGATGAGGTCCGGGAGAAGCTGGGCGCCAACCCCGTTGCCATTCAGATTCCCATTGGACGCGAGAGCGAGTTTGAAGGTGTGATCGATCTCCGTACGATGGAGGAGATCCATTGGTCGGATGAAGACAATGGTAGCACGATGGAGCGCCGGTCGATTCGTGAGGAACTATCGTCGGACGCGGCCTCCTGGCGTGAGAGGCTTCTGGATGAGTTGAGCCACCATTCTGATGAGCTCACTGAACTCTTTCTTGAGGGCGAAGAGATTCCCCTCGAACTGATTGACAAGGTGCTTCGCGAGCAGACTCTTGCGCAGACCTTGGTCCCGGTCCTCACCGGAGCCAGTCTTCGCAATATCGGTGTCCAGCCGCTCCTTGACGCGGTTCTCTCATACCTGCCCGGTCCGGACGAACTTCCGGCAATCGGAGGCCACAACACCAAAAAGGACGAAGAAGTAGCAATCGAACGTTCTCCCGACGGCCCAGATGTTGCACTCGTTTTCAAGATCCAGAACGAGCGCGAGGCGGGGCCGCTCTCCTTTGTGCGTGTCTACAGCGGCAAGATCAAGGCGGGCAGCGCCGCGATGAATCACAACAAAAAAAAGCGCGAGCGTGTGAACAGACTGCTTCGTGTCCATGCCAATCGGACCGAGCAGGTCGACTCTCTTCAGGCGGGCGACATTGGCGCGGTGATTGGGTTCAAGCTTGCCCAGACCGGCGACACGATTGGAGCGGAGAACTTCCCCGTGGTCCTCGAACGAATGCATTTCCCGGAGCCGGTCATCTCGGTCGCCATCGAGCCCAAAACGCTCAGCGAGCGAGACAAACTCAAAGAGATCCTTGAGATTCTCTCTCGGGAGGATCCAACCTTCGTCGCGAAAGAGGACGAGGACACCGGCGAGCTGATCATCTCCGGAATGGGCGAACTTCACCTCGATGTTCTCGTGACCCGAATGATCGACGACTTCAAAGTCGGGGCCAAGGTCGGGAAACCGCAGGTTACCTATCGTGAGAGCATCGGCTCCCGAGTGACGCACAGTGAGACGGTGACGCGCATGCTCGCCGGGAAGGAGAA
>JANQQY010000277.1 GCA_028284845.1 Spirochaetales bacterium | reverse complement strand
GGGTTCGCACCGGGCGCGATTGATGGCGCACGGCGCATCTGGTAGCCTCAAGAAGTGACCATTCAGCAGCTTGTCGTTGATCTTGAAAACGAACCAGGCCGCCTGTTCTCTGTGACCGAAACGATTTCGCGGGCGGAGATCAACATTCACGCGCTGACGTTAGCAGACGGCGGCGGCGTTGGGACGGCACGAATGCTCGTGAGTGATCCGCGCCGAGCCCGTTCTTTGGTGATGGAGCTCGACGTACCCGCTCGTACCGAGGAGGTGCTGATCGTGGCGATGCCCGACTCGCCGGGGAGCCTCACGGATCTGCTCGAGCCGCTGTTTGACGACTATGTAAACATCCAATATCTGAACGCATTCTCGGAGATCGACGGAAAGGCGGTCGCCGTGATTCGGTTCACTGACAACACGCTCGCCGAAGGAATCCTTCGCGAGCACGGACACGAGCCTCTCGCGCTCACAGATATTTTCCCGGAGATCGAGGACGAGTGATGACCATTGCCATTATCGGAGCGGGACCGGTGGGCCAAGTGGTCTGCGCGGCGCTCGCTGCCGCCGGTCACCAGGTGATTCTGGTGGAGATCGACGGTGGCCGACGGGAGCAGGTTCGTTCTCACGGAATCCGGCTCACCGGCGAAATCGAACAGACCACATCGCCAAGCGAGCTCCTTCCCTCAATCGAGGAACTCGAGGAGCGAGAGATTGACGCCGTATTTGTGGCCGTCAAAGCAACGGCGACTCCCCTCGTAGCTGCTGCGGTCGCCGATGTCGTTGACGAAGGGTCGACCATCGTCAGCTGGCAGAACGGCATTGATACCGAGCGTGCCCTCGCGACACACCTCGATCCATCGCGTATCGTACGCGCCGTTGTGAACTTCGGCGTCTCATTCAAAGAGGACGGGACCGTCTTCGTGGCGTTTCATCATCCTCCGCACCTCGTGAAGGAGCTCTCCTCGGGAGTGGAAGCTCGCGCCGAGTCGATCGCCGAGCTTCTCAGCGACGCCGGTCTCGAGACCCGTCGGTCCTCCGATTTGGAGACGGCTGTCTGGCAGAAGGGAGCGCTCAATGCCGCGTTGAACGCGGTGTGTGCGCTGACCGGCCTCACGATTCGGGATGTATGGAACGACGCGTTCGGAGGGGATCTCGCTCGAAAGGTTCTCCGCGAGGCCATTACGGTCGCGCGTGCGAATGAGATCGCCCTTGGGAGTGGTTTCTATCGGTTTGCGCTCGACTACCTTGACCGGGCCGGTTCGCATCGACCGAGCATGCTCCTCGATATCGACGCCGGCCGACGTACGGAGATTGACTACATCAACGGAAAGATCGTGGAGTATGGTGGTATCTCGGGCATTCCAACGCCGTACAATGAGACCCTTGTGGCGCTGGTGAAGTCTGCAGAACGATCCTCACGAATGGAAGTGAATGCCTTAAGGAGCAAGAAGTGAAAAGTATACGAATCGTCGCAGTAGTGGCGGCGTTGGTGGTCCTCTCAGGGTGCGTGGACGTGATTCAGTATGTCTCCGGCGCCGGGAGCGACATCGACGTCTATCTACGACTCACTCTTCAGAAGAGTGCTTTTGATCTTGGGAACGCCTTCTCGGACGAGCCACAGGACATGGAAGAGATGTTCGAGAGCGAGTTCGAGCTCGACGAAGACACGGTCACCGAAGAGCTTCCGCCCGGAATCAGCGCCGAGTTCGCGCAGGTGAACGACGAGTTTGAGTACGGATTCGAGCTTTCCTACACGGCGGATCGCGAGGCTTTGCTCGCTTTGGATGAGAGCGGAGACGGCTTTTTTGTTCCTCGAATACGCAACTTTGGATTGTCCATTCCGCTTGGTCCTACCGACGGCGGGAACGAGAGCGGCGAGGGGGATGAGTTTGCGGCTGCCTTCCTTGGCGGCGCGAAGTATCGCCTCTTCATCTCAAAGATGCTCGTCAGCCGAGTGAGTCAGGCCTACCTCGTCACTCCCGGGGATCGTGTAGAGGTTGCCGTTCTCGAGCTGCCGGATGTGTGGATGGTCCAGTTCCCGGTCTCACTCTGGTTGACCTCCTCAGAGGCTCCTACCCTCGAGGTGATCTTCTAGGTGCCACGATTCTGGCCGCACGAGCTCCTCACGGTCCCGCGTCTCCGGAAGGGAGACCGGGTGGCCATCGTATCGCTCTCGTCGGGTTTCGCTCCGCTCTTCCCCAAGGTGTACGAGCGCGGGCTCGACGCACTGCGGACTCTTGGGCTCGAACCGGTGCCGTTTCCAACCGCGAGCATGGGTAGTGAGGAACTCTACGAGCATCCGGAAACGCGGGCACGGGATCTCGCTCAAGCGCTCGAAGACGACTCGATAGCGGCCATCGTCTCCTCCATTGGTGGTTATGAGTCAATCAGGCTCTACGAGCACTATCGTCCCGCGATGTTTAGAAGACATCCCAAAATGGTGCTCGGCGGGAGCGACTCAACCACCTATCTGCTCTACGGACTCCGCGCGGGAGTCGTTGGGTTCTATGGGCCTTCGGTGATGGCCGGCTTCTCGCAGATGGACGACTTGCCTACGGAGTTCAAAGATCATCTGGAACGATTCCTCTTTGGACGCTGGAAGCGGTTTGAATACGCCGCCTATCCCTCGTTCATCCACGGTTACACCGGCTGGAGTGCGACCGGAAAGGGTGGAGTTGGAAAGCCTGTCAAAAGC
>JANQQY010000039.1 GCA_028284845.1 Spirochaetales bacterium | reverse complement strand
AGCGGCGGCTCCAGAACGGAAGGCGCCCCGTCGCACGAGACGTCGTTGTTGTTCCGGGGTTCGCCAACAAGCTTCTCGCACGCATGGCGCCACTTCTGCCTCGCACGCTCACCTATCGAGCGGCTGAGAACCGTGAGAAGCTCTAGCATCGAGAGGTAGGAGGCTACTCTCGTTCAACGTTGATGTCGCTTGGGTCGCGACCCGGCTCATTCTCCTCCTGCGAAGACTCAAACTCAGCGTCTTCAACGTCTTCATCCCGATCGGCGCGTGCAGCGGCTCGCTGCGCATCGTCGGCGTCCGAGCTGCTGTCCGGCGTCGTACCCTCTTCCGGGGGCTCGGATCCGTTCATCGATCTGAAGAACGATCCAAGTTGATCAAGGCCGCTCCGAATCCCCTCTTCCGCAGCGGAGAGGAACTCGTTCACGCGTTCCCTCGGCTCCTCAGACCGCATTCGATCCGCGGCATCTTCAAAGCTCCGCCGGGCATCATCAGCCGCCTCGGTGAATCCCTCACTGACACTCTTCTTGCCGGTCGCCACATCGGTGAAGTTTCTGATTCCTCGGCCAACATTCGGCAGTATTCCACTCCCGGGCTGCGTAGCTCGTAGCTGCTCGCGATAGAGGCTCCCGAGTCCCGGGATCTCCCTGAGAATCCACGCAAGGATGCTCCGCAGAAACATGATTCGTTCTCGATCGTCGCGGCGCGTCTTGCTGAGTTCGTCCACAACGGCCGTCGCGAGCATTCCCATCAGCTCATCGCGTTCCCCGGGCTCGACTTCCGCCTTCTGAAGGAAGAGCTGCGCACCAAGGTAGTTTCGATCGGTGATCAGGCGCGTCAGATGGGCCTTGGGATTTGCTTCCTTCATGGATTCCTCCGTCTTATCGTCGTTGAACCGAGCCGATCCCGTCGATGTCGATCGATTCCAAAGTGAGTTCGCCACCCCAGGTCACGGTTCCAACACCGTTTACCTCGCCCTCGAGTTCACCTCCGGCCATTGTGATGTCGAGCTTCCCAGCCCCATCCAGGTTCACATCGGCATCCACCACGGACACATCGCGCAGATCGACACGCGCCGCGCCGTCAACATCGAGCTCCAGCCGGTCGACTCGCGAATCGAGCCCCTCGATGGAGGCAGCCCCGTCCACCTCGAGCAGGAGTTCGTCAAGATCGAAGCCGCGGAAGGTAATGTCGGCGGCTCCGTCGATCTCCAATTGCTCAAGATCGGGCATGACGATGGTCGCTTCCAGATCGGAGCCGATCGAGCGGAAACCGCCGCGGAGGTCGAGCCGGAGCGTGTCACCGTCAACACGCACCACAAGAGCATCCCGTGCTGATCGACTACTCTGAATCTCTACCGACTGTTCACCCTGCGAAATGACGAGATCCCACGCGCCGTCCACCTCGATCGAATCAAAGGCGCTGAGGTCGTAGGGAACGCTTTCCACCGGTCCGCTCTCTGAGCGTTCAATCGACCGATCCTCCCGAAATCGAGAAAGGAATCCACTCACCTGGAATCCGGCAACGCTTCGGAAGGCAAAATATCCGAGTCCAACCACAACGGCTAGAATCCCAATGGTCGCGACAAATCGTGTTCTTCTATCCTGGTTCATAGTGCCTCTCTCAAATGTAACGCCTCACGGGCTGGAAGTTGTCACCTCGTTCGCTTACGGTGACTCCATGAGGATCTCGCTCATCTTCGCCATTGCACTGCTCGCGCCCGCCCTGGTATCTCAGGAGCTCCGTATTGAGCTCCCGGATCGAGTCAGGGTTTCGGAGCGCACGAACGTCTCTGTTCGAGAGGATGGCAGGTACGCTGGGCTCTTGTCGCGGCAGGTCGATGGCTACCTGAGCAGAACCGTGGGCAACGAGTTTGAGGGGCGATTCTTTGTCTACCAACAGGTCCGTCGAGATCTTCTGGAGGTCGCCCGCTCCATCGATCGGTCGATCCAGACATCAACCGCGATCACTGATCGCATCCTCTTTTCGGGAAACGCCGCCTACCCTTCCTACCAGAACCTGCTGGCGCTCCCGGAACGATCACCTGCAATCGGTGAGAGCTGGGACGAGTTCGCATGGATCCGTATTGCCCCGCGGAGCGACGACCAACCGCTTCGCCTACCGGTGATCGTACGCTACGTCTATCACGGAGTTGAGCCGTATGGAGACTCGATGGCCCATCGCGTGGAGGCTCAGTTCGCAACTCGGTACCCGTTGCGCCCAACGACCGATCCCACGGCCCCAACCACCGACTACGAGGGGAACATAGCGAGTGTCCAAGGATCGCACCGACTAAGCATCCTGCTTCCCTTGGAGGGCCGACAGGCCGCGTTTATACGCGACGAGTTCGCAGAACAGGTCAGGTACACGGATGGTTCCAGCGTGCTCCATGAGGGACACGTGCTTCTGTTCCTGAATGGATTAAGCATGTCGCTTCAGCGAGGAATCGCCGAACAGCTCCGTGAGGATACGGAGGAGCTGAGCGGTATCTCCGTCGACCAGACGACGACAGGCGTCCGACTGCGGATAGAGGATCTCAGGTTTGTCGCAGACCAGGCAGTGCTGCTTCCGGGCGAGGCCGACCGGCTGGACAGCATCGCTGCCGCATTGCGAGGTGCCGAGTCGAGTCGATTCCTGATCGTGGGGCATACAGCCGACGTCGGCTCGATAGAAAGTCAGGTCGCGTTGAGCATTGAGCGAGCTCGCACCATCGCCGCGGAACTCGCCTCCAGGGGCATCAACAGCGACCTCATGGACATTGAGGGACGGGGCGGCACGGAGCCGATCGCCCCCAACACGGAGGAGTCAGGGCGAGCCCAAAACCGCCGCGTTGAGATCTACATTGTCGAGCCGTGAGTCAGGAAGAGCGAGTCACGCGCCCTTGTACAAGGTAAAGAGCGCCTGCGTCCCAAGGTCTTCTCCGCCAGAAGCGGCGAGCTTCTCATACATCTCTTTCGCAAGCGTGAGCCCGGGCACGTTGAGACCCATCTTCTCCGCGCTCTCAAGAGCAATCGTCAGATCCTTGATGAAGTGCTTGACGTAGAATCCGGGGTCGAAGTTGCCGGCAAGCATTCGCGGGGCAAGATTACTCAGACTCCAGGAGGCGGCTGCACCGTTCGCGATGCTCTTGAGAACGGTGTCCGGATCAAGGCCGGAGGCCTCGGCGTAGGCGAGAGCCTCGCAGACGCCGAGCATCCCCGCCGCAATGGCTATCTGGTTACACATCTTTGTGTGCTGGCCGGAGCCGGCGGAGCCCTGGTAGACAATGTTCTTGCCCATAAGGTCAAAGAGCGGACTCACGCGCTCGAACGCCGCGGCGTCTCCGCCTACCATGATCGACAGGCGCGCCTCGCGAGCTCCCACATCGCCACCGGAGACAGGAGCATCGAGGGCGAGAAGGCCGGCCGAATGGGCCTGATCTGCGATTCGGATCGCGAGGTCGGGGCTCGATGTGGTCATGTCGACGACAACAGAGCCTTTCTGCGCACCGGCAAGGACGCCGTGCTCGCCAAAGTAGATCTGCTCTACATCGGCTGGATAGCCTACGATGCTGAACACGACGTCGGCATCAGCGGCAGCAAGAGCCGGAGTGTCGGCCCACTCGGCACCGGCAGCGACAAGATCGTCGGCCTTCGATCGGGTTCTGGTGAACACGATCAGCGAGTGCCCCCCGTTCATCAAGTGGTGAGCCATGCTCTTGCCCATAACTCCGGTACCGAGAAACGCGATCTTCATCTCTCGATCCTACGAGGAAGCCTGCGTGTCTGCAACTGAGAACCGGCGCGTGGCGTGCGTAGACCTACCGGCGAGAAGGTTGATGCGCGTGAAGATGTAATCGAGGCTGTCCCTCTTGATCACCACTCGGTGAAAGTCGGTTCCGGGCAATCGAAATGCCTCATGATGGGCGTAGCGAAGGTAGCGGTTGCTTCTCTGGTCATCGAACCAGTGAACCAGGGCAATATGCCCGTCTTCGATCTCCAGGCAGGTCATACCGCGCTTTCCAATGACTGTGCCGGAGTTGAACATACAGGGCACAACAAGGTTCGCATTGTAGAGGCTCGCCACGTTGGCCATGGGATCGGCGTCGTCCGCAATTCGCGTGAGCTCTTCACGATAGGCCTCAATCGACTCCTCGATCTTGTTCTGCTTTCTCCGTGACGCCTTTGGGTATTTGCGGCAGAGTCGCTCGATCTCGAATTTGA
Source organism: Spirochaetales bacterium (assembly GCA_028284845.1). GTDB lineage: Bacteria > Spirochaetota > Spirochaetia > DSM-27196 > SLST01 > SLST01. Next base: position 1,806 of record JANQQY010000039.1, on the reverse strand, counting down.
TCGAATCGAGCTTGCTCATCGACTCGAAGAGCGGCCGGTGGGTATGTCCGATGATTGAGAGCACTTTCATCGTGCTTGCAAAGTCGTAGACGCGCTCCTCAGTTCGGAAGCGCTTCTGACTGTCGTGCGCTACGGAGTAACCCTTGATCTTGAGTGGATTCGCGAAGTAGCGCAGGCCAAACTCCACGAGCTTGTTGTATTTCTCGAACCTGCGAGATGTCTGATGCCCGTGAAACACAAAAATCGTGTTGTCGTGATACGAGAACCGAAGCGCCTCACGAATGGGAAACGGCCGGGGTTCGCGTTGGAGGAGGTCGAGGTCGTGATTGCCGACGAGACGAATGAGGCCGTGATTGGACTCGAACTCATCAAAGAGCTCGTAGATCTCAGACCAGCGCGACCGAATCGTGGAGAGAGAGAATCTCTGAAGCTCTTCAACGTCGCCATTGAGAATCAGTGAATGTCCATCGGCAAGGTAGAACTCTCGCAGGACGTCGAGCAGCATCCGCGAGTTCGGCAGAAAGTCATCCGTTCTGCCGCCGTCTCCCAAGTGCAGGTCGCTGAAGATCACGAGTTTGGACTCCGGCAAGAGCGGAGTTTCCACCGTCGACTCAAACAGGTCCCGAAGATTAAAGAAGCTGAACTCGTGTCGCGACATGAACCGTATTGCACCGTTGCCTCGTACGGTTAGGATCGTGTGAGGATCCGTCCTTCCACTGGGTGTCATCGCATGATAGAGTCCGTCAAAAGGAGCACAGATGGGGTACCTCGATCTGACAGGCAGCTGGCGCCTGAGCTGCCAGAGCAATAAAGCGCCGTTCACGAACGAGATCGAGGCGGAGCTACCGGGAGAGAATCTCACACCGATGCTTGAAGCAGGCATCGTGGAGGATCCCTACCTTCAGGCGAACGAGCTACAGCTGCTCTGGCTTGGAACCTCCGATTGGACCTTTCGCAGGACCTTCGTAGTGAGCGAAGAGGAGGCGACTCGCGAGAACATCTTCTTCTGCGCCGAGAGTCTCGATACGGTGGCGACCGTCCTCGTAAACGGAAAGCCGATCGCCACAACCGACAACATGTTCGCGCCCACGATCGCGGCCGTCCCGCAAGACACAATTCAAGGCGGCGAAAACACAATCGAGATTCAGTTCAAGGGCGCCGAGACGGTCGCCACTGAGCGCGCCGCGGCCCTTCGATACCCTGTCCCGAGCACGGAGTTCCCGGTCCAGTCACCCCATCGCAATCTGGTCCGAAAGATCCAGTGCCATGCCGGATGGGACTGGGGCCCTTCGCTGATGATCTGCGGTGCCTACGGGCGCATGGGGATTATCTGCTCAGACGAGCCCGTACTGCTTCGGGCTTCAGCGACACCCATAAAATCGGACGGTTGGGCCGTCGTGGTGGAGCCCGAGTTTCTTGCTGCGTCTCAAGCGAAGGAGTGCAAGGCGACGTTGGAGATTGCGGCACCGGACGGTACGACGATCGCTCACTCAGAGGTGACGTTCTCAACGATCGACCCGGAGCCGGCTGTGATCCCCGTGACCGACCCCGAGCTCTGGTGGCCCGCAGGCATGGGTTCCCAGCCGCTCTACGAGGTTCGTATTCGCGCCGGTGAGGAAGAGATCGTCCGCCGCGTAGGGTTTCGGGAGATCGAACTCGATCTGACTCCGGATGACGAGGGAAGCCGATTCGTCTTCGTAGTGAACGGCCGCCCCATCTACGCGAAGGGCACCAACTGGATTCCGGCGGACGCGATGCCGTCGCGCGCGGCAGAGGACGAGGTTGAATGGCTGCTGCGGTCAGCCC
>JANQQY010000276.1 GCA_028284845.1 Spirochaetales bacterium | reverse complement strand
AGCTACGGTGACAGTTTTCACGGACCGGACGGCTCGCCGCTCTCCTACCTCCTTCGGTTTCTTGATGAGCAGGCAGAGGGCGTGGTTTCAGGGGTTCATGTGCTCCCCTTTTCACCCTACTCCTCGGACGATGGCTTCTCCGTCATCGACTATCGCGAGGTCAATCCTGACATGGGCAGCTGGGACGACATCGAGGCGCTCGCCGGCGATTTCGTCTTTATGGCCGATCTGGTGCTCAATCACTGTTCTGCGCAGGGGCCCTGGTTCAAGGCGTTCCTTCGCGACAAGGCTCCCTACAACGACTACTTTGTGACTGCCCAGGCAGATACCGATGTTACCTCTGTCGCCAGGCCGCGAGCCCATCCGCTCCTCACGCCCTTTGAGACCGCGGCTGGAACCCGGCACGTGTGGACCACGTTTAGTGCCGACCAGGTCGATGTCGAGTTCAAGAACCCCGACGTGCTACTCGAGTTCATGGATATCTTCCTGGGCTACATCGCGAAGGGTTCGCGCGTTGTTCGCCTTGACGCGATCGCCTACCTCTGGAAAGAACTCGGAACGAGCTGCCTGCACCTCGATCAGACCCATGCGGTGGTCAAACTGATGCGGGCTATCGTCGATGATGTGGCACCGTGGGTCGTCATCATCACGGAGACGAACGTGCCGCATCCGGAGAACATCAGCTACTTCGGCGGCGGAACCGATGAGGCCCACATGGTCTACAACTTCAGCCTGCCTCCGCTGACCCTCGATGCATTCCTGCGAGGCGACAGCTCGCATTTGCAGCAGTGGGCAAAGAGCCTCGATACCGGATCATCCGCGACCACCTACTTCAACTTCCTCGCCTCACACGATGGCATCGGCATGCTTCCGGCACACGGAATCCTCTCTGAGGAAGAGATGTCGAGCAAGATAGAGGCTGTGAAGTCGCGTGGAGGACGAATCAGCTACAAGGCGACTCCGAACGGAGAGATTCCTTACGAAATGAACATCAACTACCGTGACGCCGTAGCTGATGCAGCGCTCCCAGATTCGCAACGTGCGGCTGTCTTCCTTGCTGCGCAGAGCGTGATGCTCTCCATTGCCGGTGTGCCGGGCATCTATTTTCATAGCCTTATCGGCAGCGGCAACTGGCAGGAGGGCGTCGCGGAGACCGGACACAATCGGACCGTTAATCGCGAAAAGCTTGACTACGAATCGCTCTCCGCCGAGCTCAACGACTCCGAGTCGCTGCGCTATCAAATCTTCGAGGGCTACAAGACCCTCCTTCGCGCACGAGCCTCCTCGCCTGCATTCGCGCCCTCGGCCGGCCAAGAGATCATGGAGACGCCTACGAGCATCTTTGGTGTCTTGCGCACGGCATCTCGCACCACCGCCGATGCGCCGTCCGAGCGGGTTCTCTGCCTCGTGAACGTAAGCGCCGACGAGGCCGAAGTGTCATTCACCGATGGTCAGCTCGGGCTTGGCGATGAGAAGGGATTCACCGATCTCCTCAGCGGAAACTACGTCTTCCCGAGCCGTGACGACGGGAACCGTGTAAGTCTGGAGCTAGGGACGTACGAGGTCCTGTGGCTTAGGTACTGAGCGAAGCTCAGTACCTAAGCGTGGCAGGAAACGCTTCGCGTTTCTGCTGGTTAGCGTACGGCGTGCTTGGAGTCGAAGCCAGAGTCGTGTTGGGCTCACAGCGACCGAAGCGAGCCGATCCATCAGGCTAGGGGCGTGAGCGATCAATCCTCGTCGCCTGTGCCGCGATTCCTCGGGCTCTCAGGGGTGATTGGCCCCACCTATGACGGAAGGCGCGCGTCAGTGAGCTCTGATCTGCGAATCCGCAGTCCATGGCGATCTCGAGCATCGTTCTCCCGGTGGATGTACAGAGTTCGAGTGCGCGCTCCATTCGTAGCTCGCTAAACGACTCGCGAGGTGAACGCCCCGCCACCTTGTGGAACAGCCGTCTGAGATGCGACGTACTGAGGCCGAGTCGCTCGGCGATCTGATTGGCGTCGATGCCAAGATGCATCTCGGCTCTGTAGAGCGATTCTGCCCGGTCTACGACCGAACGACCGTAGTGTTCTGCCGTGGCAAACGTCGCATCGGCCAACTCCTTGGTCATGAGCAGGGCGAGCCGGTCGGCGAGGATTCGCGAGTGGAGAACCGATGGAAGACCGGGCCGACTGATATCAGCCACTGCGTCTCGAAACAGTTCGCGGAGCGTTGTTACATCATTGGCTTCGAGGGATACGCACAGCGAGGTTCTGTCAGCGAACGTGCGGGCGAACTCCGGCGCAACCGATGAAAAGTGAAACACGACGATCTGGGACCGTTGCTCTGCCGGGGCGGACCAGCCGTGAGGCGCGTCCGGTCGGAAGCAGAAGAGCGATCGCTCGGCAGGCGGCTCCTCACCGCCGGGGAGTACGGGAGAGATCGAGCCTTTCAGAACCGCCTGAAACTCCCAGACGCGGCGAATGTGGAGTGGGACCGGAAGCTGGTCGTACCTCCTCGATCCGCTGCTGAGGTAGGTGAGCATTGCTACAGTTAGCCATGATGAGCGATAAGGGTAAATCCCGGTGTGCTCAGGCACAGCATCATTCTGAATCGGCGCACACAATGGCACCATGAAGAGATACGCCATTGTGGGACTTGGGAGCCGATCGTCGATGTACTCCGCCGCCATCCTCGACACCTACAAGGAAAGCTGCGAACTCGTCGGCCTCTGCGATACCAACCAGGGGCGCATGGATTACTGGAACGCGCAGTTCGCCTCGCAGCATCAGGCTGGTCCGTTCCCCACGTTTCACGCCTCGGAGTTCGAGCCGATGGTCCGGCAGACTCAACCTGATGTAGTCATCGTCACCAGCATGGACCGGACCCACCATCGCTATATCTGTCGATCGATGGAACTTGGGTGTGATGTCATCACCGAGAAGCCGATGACGATCGACGAAGAGAAGACAAAGATGATCTTCGATACGATCGAGCGAACCGGTCGGAATCTCATTGTTACCTTCAACTACCGCTACAGCCCACGAAACTCACGCGTGAAGGAACTGATTCAGACCGGTGAGATTGGGGAGGTGATCTCCGTGCACTTCGAGTGGATGCTCGACACCAAGCACGGTGCCGACTATTTCCGTCGATGGCATCGTGACAAGCGAAACAGCGGCGGACTCATTGTCCACAAATCAACGCACCATTTTGACCTCGTGAACTGGTGGCTCGACGATACCCCTGAAGAAGTCTTTGGCATGGGACGTCTCGCCTTCTACGGCCTCGACAATGCCGAGGAGCGCGGGGTTGTCGCGCCGTACCCGCGCTACCGCGGCTATGCGGAGGCATCGAGCGACCCGTTTGCGATCGATCTTGAAGACGGCGCAGGACTCGAAGGCCTCTACGCGAATACGGAGTCATACGACGGCTATGTGCGCGACCACTCGGTCTTCGCGCAGGGCATTTCCATAGAAGACACGATGAGCGTTCTGGTCAGATACCGAAGGAAGACAACCTTGACCTACTCGCTCAACGCCTTCCTGCCCTGCGAGGGATACAAGGTTTCTTTCAATGGGACCAAGGGTCGGATAGAAATGGAGATCATCGAACGGCCCTATGTGTCGGGTTCGAAGACCGATCAGAATGATCCATCGTACGAGGCTCCCTCGGGCACTGAGCGCATCACCCTCCAGCGAATGTGGGAGAAGCCGGAAGAGGTCTCTTGGGAGACCGGCGCAGGCGGCCATGGCGGGGGCGACCGCAGGTTGCTTCAGGACGTCTTTCTTGGTGCCGGCGATGATCCGTTGGGTCGCGCCGCGGGTCCGCTTGATGGCGCAAAGTCGATTCTTGTTGGAATCGCCGCGAATAAGTCGTTCGGAACGGGGCAGCCGGTCCGGATTGATGACCTATTCAGGTTGGGTTGAAGCGGCGCATTCGCCGACGATTACTGCTTCACGAGGGGTACCTTGCGGGTGATCACCTGAAGCGGCAGGCCGAAGGGATCGCGAAGAAAGCAGAGGACATCCCCGGCGTAGTCGGGTCCCGATCGGTCCAGTAGTTCGGCACCGGCTGCGGTGAGTGACTCAATCGCCGCGTCCGCGTCGGGCACGACGAAGGCGAGGTGGACCTCGAAGACACCTGGTTTCCGGCTCGGGATCATCGGCTCGTCACTATTGGTGTAGAGCTCAAGCACCACGGTGCCCGTGTGGTCACCAAGGAAGGCCTTCTTGCCAGGGTCGTATCGTACACGTGTGAGTCCAAGGTTGTCGCAGTACCAATCGGCGACGGCGTCCATATCTGCAACGTTGAAGGCGATGTGTTCGAATGTGGCCTGCAGCATAGATGCAGTGTGACGGTGATCCGGTGGGTGCGCAAGGAAGAGGTTGAGATCGCCGTGACTGTTACGGCGTGATCCTCTGATCGGCATGTGAGCCGATAGGTCGCTATACTGCACGTCAGTCTACAGAGGGAGGAACCGTGAGGACACTTGTAACCGGCGCGGCTGGAAATTTGGCCAGACAGCTTATCCAGGAACTGCATAAGCGTGGGGACGAGATTACCGGAATCGACCTCAAAGAGACTGCTATCCCCGGAGTCCGGACAGAGATCGTTGACATCACGGACGTGGACGGCATGCGGGCAATCGTTCGTCAGGTCGAGCCCGAGCGGATCTACCACATGGCGTCGCTTCTCTCGAGCACGTCAGCCGCCAACCCGGACCTGGCGTGGCGTATTAATGCCAACGCGAGCCGTGATCTTCTCGCTATCTGCGCGGAGGAGGGCGGTGCGGCTGGCGGCGCTCGTTTCTTCTATCCCTCCACCGGCGCGACCTACGGCGGAAATCTGCCTGATCCGCTCCCGGAGGACTTCCCCCAATGGCCAATCTCGATCTACGGCGCGACCAAAGTCGCAATCGAGCGCCTTGGTACCTATTATTCCGCCGCGTTCGACCTTGACTTCCGCTGCTTGCGCTTACCGCTCGTGCTCTCGCCGTCGGCACCGGCGGGTGCCGTAAGCGCCTACGCATCCCACGCCTTTCTCGCCGCCCATGAGCCGGCCGAGTTCGTCTTCCCGGTCGAGCCGGAGACCGCGATCTCCTCGATCTACGTCAAGGATGTCCTCACAGGGATCATCACACTCATGGAGGCCGAGCCAGGCCGACTGTCGCGGCGGGTCTACAATATCCATTCCATCTCTCCAACGGCGCAGCAGATTGCTCAGTCGATTCACCTCCGCGTGCCCGACTTCGCCTACTCATTCTCGCCGGACGCTTCGGTTATGGGCGTGCTCGGGCCACTCCCTGCCGTGCACGAGGATCACAGCGCTCGGCACGACTGGGGATGGAACCCGATGTTTGATCTGGAGGCGATCGCCGACGACTTGCTCTCAGGCGGTCGGCACTCGTCCACAGCGGCAATGGTTCAGTAGGTCTATCCCACAAAGGAGTCACGATGCCCCTTTCCGCTTTTCCCAAGGCGTTTATCCCCGCACTCTGCGTCGAGCGATCGATGACACCGTTCGAGTGGATCGATCTTGCGCGCAGGGAGCTGCCGCTCGATGGACTCGAGTTCTACTGGGGCTTTGTCCCGGAGTCGCGTGAGGAGCAGCTTCGGCTCGCAGCTGCCGTCAATGATGCCGGGTTCGCAATGCCGATGATGTGTTACTCGTCTGACTTCATTCAGCCTGATCGGTCGGAGTGGCACCGTCAGGTGGAGATGCAGAAAAGGGCCGTAGAGGTGACCGCTCGCATGGGTGGCTCCTACTGCAGGATTCTTACCGGACAGCGACGAGCAGATGTCGATCGCGAGACGGGGCTTGAACTCGTGCGAACCGCCTTCCTTGAGGTCATCCCAACGGCAGAAGAGCACGGAGTAACTCTGATCCTAGAGAACCATTACAAGGACGCGCATTGGGTCTATCCGGAGTTCGCCCAACGTCTCGAGGTGTTCGCCGAGCTGCTCTCCCGGATTCCGGAGCACGACTACTTCGGCGTCAACTTCGACCCGTCAAATGCGCTTGTTGCCGGCGATGATCCCATCGAGTACATGCGGGCCGTAAAAGATCGGATTCGGACGATGCATGCAAGCGACCGCTTCCTGACCAGCGGAACACTGGAGGACCTGCGGAAGATCGACGAGAGCGGCGCCGTTGGGTACGCCGACCTGCTGCAACACGGTGTAGTTGGCAAGGGAGCCATCGACTACGACGCTGTCTTTTCAATTCTGGCGGAGATCGAGTTCGGCGGCTGGATCAGTATTGAGGATGGAAACGATCCGAACGTTGGGATCAAGCATATCCAAGAGTCCGCGCGTTTTCTTCGTGCGAAGATGTCGGAGTATGGCGTCGGTTGACTCACCGGCTCCGGACCGGAGCACGTCAACTCTCTTCGTTCTTCGCACCCCGCGTCGAGTTCGGTCAGGGTTTGCCGACCGGAGGAAAGGGACCGTCCAGATGACCAAAATCGTCGCGCGTCAGTTCCTCTTGATCGGGGACATCTCCAAAGATAGACTCTACGGTATCCACCGGAGAGTACCCCAGTTCCGCGCGCGCCTTTGCGATTGAGACCCAGGGTCGTCGAGCGTTCGAGATGCAATTGTAGATACCGAACGCTGGAGCTTCGTCCGAAAGGCAGAGCGAGACTATCTGAGCGAAATCACGAGCAGAGAGGAGCAGCGCCTCCTTTGACCGGTCGAGCCCCTCAGCCACGCGTGACGGACTCATGTAGTAACCAATACGAAGGCAATGCGCCCGCATCCCGAACTTGTCGTGGAAGTACCGTGCGAGATGCTCGCCGTAGAGCTTCGTGACGGCGTAGAAGGTATCCGGTCGCGGCTCGAACTCCTCGGTGATCTCCGGAACCAGGTCGAGGTGATGGTATCCGACGGTGTGATGCGTACTTGCGAAGATGACTCGTTTCACGCCCGAAAGCTGCGCCTGTGAGAAGATGTTCCACGGGCCGGCGACGTTTGCTGGGATCATCGTTTCGAGGACATCGTAGTCCCATGTCACGGCTCCCAGGTGGACAATTGCGTCCATACCTGCAAGCGCCGCCGCCACCTCATCGGGGTCTTCAAGCTCGGCTCGGACAAACTCCTGCGAAACCTCGACCGGAACTCGGTCGCTCATTCGGACCGCGTGTCCCTGCGCTTCCACGAGTTGACTCAGGTCTTGTGCGACCATTCCGCCGGCGCCGGTGATGAGAATTCGCATTGAGCCCCCTGCGCGAAGTATCGCACGGACCGTGCGCGCCGTGAACGAGGATGCCAACGCGTCCGCCGGTGACTACCGGGATTCTATCCCGCTCGCTTTAACTCGTGCTTAACTCCGTTTGCGCTCGTTTACATCAGCTTAACCTCGCGCCTCTCGTACGCTCCTATACTCGGTGCAAACATGGCCCACCGCGGGGGCCATCTACGGAGGATTGTATGAAACGGATTGTAGGTTTGATTGGTGTTCTTGGCATGCTCGCGCTCAGCGCAACGGCAGTCGCAGCAGACGAGGTGCAAGTGCCGGCGAGCGGCGCGATCATCTCGTTCATGGAAGGCCACGGTGTGTCCGAGCAGATGCTCGCCACGTCGTGGTCCGATCGGACGCCATCCGAACGACGTGCGGTTGGGGCCTTTATGTCGGAGGATGTGCAAGATGAGTTCAAGGCGCTTGTCTTCGCGGAACTGGCTGCGGTCGTCGACGGCGATGAGGTGACTGCGGCCTGGATGGTCGTAGGCACCCAGAAGTTCGGACGTGGCGATCTGAACTAGTGCTGGAATCGATGGGACAGGCCCGTTTCGCGGGCCTGTCTTCTGCGTGGCGATAAAGTATGGCCGGATAAGCCGGCTTTTGTTGTCCTGATTCGCGCTGATTGCCACCCCCAATCACGAGTGCACAAACGGTCAAGACCTTTGAACTGTAATCGAGTAGGTTCCGTGTGATGGATAGCAGGGTTGCTGACCTGGTTCGACTCGTGGTTGAGCGGGGCGATCGCAGCGCGAATGATCTCGACGCCTTGTCAAAGGCTAGTGGGTTCTCGCGCCGGTACCTTCACCAACTGTTCGAACGCTATACCGGTGAGAGCGCGAGGCAACTGTTCGCTCGGATCGCCTTGACTCGGGCGGCGAGCGATCTGGTTGGAGGTGATCGCTCCGTTTTGGAGATCGCCCTCGACTCCGGTTACGAGAGTCATGAGGGCTTCACTCGTGCCTTCAGCCGTCGGTACGGCATGAGCCCATCCGAGTATCGTGCTCGAGGGCTTTCGCCCGGCGACGCAGAGCTGCACCGCGAGACGACAGTCCAGGTTGGACCCTGCCTCACCCTGTATCGCGTTGGGTCGATTCGTAGATCCGATGCCCCTGCCAAGGAGGAGTGTATGAAGTACGAGCTTGAAGAGAGGAGTCGGGATGCGATCCACTCGCTCGTGAAGAGAAGGCGCGTCGCGCATGATGGGATGTCGGATGCCTTGGGCGAGATTCTACCGGCAGTGTTCGAGTATGCCGTGAAGAATGGAGTCGCAATCGTTGGGCAGCCCTTCTGCCGCTATCTCGATTGGTCACCCTCGGGCGTGACCGTGGAGGCCGGTCTCCCAATCGCGGCGGCGCACGAGGGCTCCGGCGACATCGTGTCTCTTGAGATTCCAGCCGGTCCTGCACTGTCCACTGTGCATGTGGGACCATATGACACGCTCGACCAAGCGTACGCAGCGGTTGAGGCGTGGGTCGTTGAACACGCACGCACGACCTCCGCGCCCGCAATGGAAATCTACGTCACCGATCCGGGAGAGGTGCCCGATCCGTCGCAATGGCAAACAGAGGTTGTTCAACCGCTTGAGCCGTAGCGACCGCCGCTGACCCGCGAAGGGCTATCGAAGTCCGTTCTTCTTCAGTTGGTCGATGACGTAGAGCGCTTCCGGATCGTCGAGGCCGAGTCCGAAGGAGTGCGATTTGAGGCCGTGGTCAAACTCGATCTTGCCCCGTCCGAACCCCCAGACGCTCCAGCGATCCCTCCTGGAGAACAAGCTGGTATCAACTTCTCGGAACCGGAGGTTGGAGATCTCCCGAGTCGGAAAGGCGCGCTTCCGACCAATCCCAAAAACGGTCTGGCTGAGGCGGGTTTCCGACAGGCTGATCTCGAGCTTTTCCGTACCGAACAGGCCCCAGAGAACACCGATGACGACGAACACCCCTCCCACGGTCCATCCCGCAAGCCAGAAGAGCATAAAGGGGTTGGCAAATGCGCCGGATAGAACCTGGATTGCGTTGATCGCACCGAAGACCCATCCGCCAAGCCAGGGTATTGCGAACAGCAGAATCGGCCAACTCTTCCTTGATGGACAGACCACCTGATAGGTCGATCCAAGCGACTGGATTCGAGCCTTGCCGTTATCGACTCTGGTCGGAACGTTGGAGGACTGGCTTGCTACCCGCGACGCCGGGGTCAGATAAGAGCTCTTCATCGATCGCGACGGGAAGTCATATCCGCAGTCGCAACGCTCAGCCGTAGGCGGGTTCTCGAGTCCGCAATTCGGGCATTTCATTTGGTAGCGACCTCTTCGTGAATGATTGAAGAACCGTATCCAACGACTGCAGTGCGGGCAAGGTCTGCCCCGTCATGTCCGGTGGCCGTCGTGCGATTGAGATCCGCCGGCGGCCAATGGTCTGGTGACGACGCTCTGGTGCCTGCTTCGCCGATCATCGAGCGTCTCGTTGAGTGGCTCGGATGATCTGTCCACATATCTCATCAATCTGTTCTGCGGCCATCGCCCAGCCGTCAAGCACGACGTCTGCGAACTGTTTCGACGGTTCTACGAATCTTGTCTGTCGTTCTCGAACCGACTCCTCATAGCGCCGGAGAGTCTCTCGAGGGGCCTGTCCGCGTTCTTCGTACTTTCGGGCTATCTTCCGCCCAATCCGTATGTCCGGTGGAGTCTCGACATAGACCGATAGGTCGCTGAGCTCGCGTAGCCGTTGGTCCGCTAACGCAAACAATCCCTCAACTATGATGATCGACTGAGCGGCTTCCTCTATCTTCTGAACGACCGCCTCGGTATCAAGAGAGTCTGGATGATTGAAGTCGAGAAAACGTCTCCCGGGATCTCCTGATTCGGCGTAGACGCCTCGCACGCCGTCAGTGAAGTAGTGATCGTCCAGGCGGACGACCAGACTCGGCCTCCCAAGCATTCGAACCAACTGGTCCGCGAAGTACGACTTCCCGCTTCCAGCGCAGCCGCCCACCGCGATCACATATCCCATACTCATCTATGGTACATCGATCGACCGAACGCAGGAATGCGGTCTCGATCGGCGAAGTCTGTGCTGAGCTGAGTGCCTGAGTGCGGATGCAGCTCTTCCTCAGATCTCTTCGCCAAGCAGGCCGCGGCACACGGATTCAATCTTCCGCTCGAGTCGACTGACGAACCCAGCAAGAGATCGTTCGGGATCGTATGCGTACATAAGAACCTCGAATAGGAACACCGACACGATGTTCTCGCTGAGCTCCTCCGCGTCGACCTCAGCTACGAGCCGGCCGCTCTTCCTGAGGTCCTCGACGAGGGCCCGCAATGTGCCAAAAGCCTCGACATCGATTTGGAGAAGTTTCTCGATCCGACGCGCGTCTTTTTGGGTGATTGCGATCAGAGCGAGGGTCACATCCATGATCAGCGGCTTTGCCAGACTCAGGAACGGCCGGTACATCTCGCACAGAGCCTGATGTATCACGATGGGCGCCGTGCCGGAGCCGTAGTCGGCTGCGAGGATCTTCTGGTGGTCGATGGCAAACTCGGACGCCAACGAAGCCAGAAAGAGCTCATGCTTGTCATCGAAATAGTTGAAGAGGGTGCCTTCGGCAATGCCGACTTTCTGCGAGATTGCCTTGGTGCTCGTCTTTGCGAATCCCTGCGAAAAAAAGAGGGATCGAGCCTCTCTGATTATTGCCTGCCGTACTTCTTCTTGCTGTGACTTACTAATCCGTGGCAACGAACGCTCCCGGCTCTACTTGCTGACCATCTTTAGAAGTAGTCTATCAACAAGCCAGTAGCCGAAGTAGTGGCGTGCGAAGATCGCGACCTTTGCGTCGAACAGCGAGTGGTATCGCCTTTTTGGTCTTCTTGCTGTGCTGGCATGCAGGATGTCTTTCGCGATCCGGCTTGGCGGTGCGCCGTTGGCAAAGTCCTTGTCCATTACTCGTCCAATGGCTCGCATCATGTCCAGATATGGTCCGGCGTTCGGTCTCCTTTCGACCTCTTCAAGATAGCCCGCACTCCCGAACGAGATCTGCGTCGCGGTTGTCCCGGGTTCAATCAGTGAGACGTGGATCCCAAAACCCTTCACTTCCAGACGAAGAACATCGCCGATCGCCTGCTGGGCATGTTTGGTGGCGCAGTACCAACCGGCGATTGGCATCGCGACCTGGCCGGCCGGCGACGATGTGATGACGATCCGGCCGGTTCCCCGTTCTCGCATATGCGGTAATGCTGCGTTTATGACGCGAGTCGTTCCAAACAGATTCACATCGACGATCGCTTTCGCCTCCTCGATGCTGACGAGTTCGATCGGTCCCAGAGAGCTATACCCCGCATTCGCTACCAAGACGTCTATCTGGCCCTGTTCGCCTATGACAGTGCCGACGGCAGCCTCTACCTCCTCGTCAGAGCGAACATCCATCTCGAGTGCGTGAAAGTCTGCGTGCTCAATTGTCCGCAGTTCTGCTTGAGCTGAGGCCAGATCCCCGCCATACACAACGAAGCCGTGCTCCAGTAGCATCTCCGCCGATGCCCGCCCGATACCCCTCGCCGCACCGGTGATGAGTACCACCCTCTTCTGAATGGATTCACGTGTTCTCGCCATCTCAACACTCCTCTTGGGTACCTAATATGAGTACACTCATATTTTAATGAGTGTACTCACTAAGTCAAGTAGAGATGATTCGACGGTTTGGGGACACTACCGGATGCGCTGGACCATCTATTCCATGGGTGGTGTCTGAGCCTACCTCAAGAACCTGGATGCCAGGATCTCTGATCCGACCGCGAACAGCAGATGCAGCGCACCAGAGAATCCTGCAAGTGCAGATAGACGACGACCGATGACGGATCTCAGAAGCCTAGCTGACCCCACTACTGTTGAGACCCTGCTGTGCACGACAGTTACCGGTACGAGACCACCAAGGACAAAGACCAGGATGAGACCAGGGATCGAGAGACGATCAAGCGCTGCAAGCACCAGTAGGAACGCTGCCACACTTGCCCAGTAGCTTGCCGGGAAAACTCTATTGAACAGATTCCAGATAGGTCTGATCTGATGGGCGTTCCGGCGCGAAACGGGCCGATTTCTCAGCCGCGAAAGCATCACCGCGCTCACGATTACGCTACTGCTCAGCAGGATCGGTGATTGTACGATCAACCAACTCGCATCTATCGCAATAACTCTTCCGAGTACAATCGGCCTGATTGTGCCTGCGGAAACGGTGAAATCCGGACCCAGCACAGCTACAGCTATGACCGCAACGGTAATGGAACCGGAAACGATCTGGGTCCTCCCGTTCTGGTGCAGACGAGTGATTGCGATGATCGTTGCCACGGCGAGAGCTACGCCGAGCACGAGGTTCGAGGAGAACTCTACAAGACCGTCCGGGTTCCATCTGCGAGAGAGCACGACGGAGGCGGCTGTGACCGCCACCGGGACGATAGTGAGCGGTCTGCATACCAAGAGAGCGACTCTCCAACGGCGCGAGAAAGGTGTTGCTTTTGCAGTCCCAAGCAACAGCATATCCAAAGTGTTCTCCGACTTTGCGTTGACAAGTGCAAAAGCGACGAATGACATCCAGAGAGCTACAGATGCAGTTGCGATTATCTGTGTGAACTGTGAGGCATCCGCTTCCCGAAACTGAACAGCTATGAGAGTTAGGTACGATATCCAACGGACAATTGAGATTCCGCAGGCCACAGCAACACACACACCGAGCGTGCTCGAAAACCGAACTCGGGAGGTCATCGAGAGTGCTGATTTGAGAATTAGTCTCGAAGACTCTGAGAGAACAACCATGGCAACTCAACAGTAGTTGACGGATCCAGCCCCTGCCAACCATCGCGAAGGCTCGATGCGGCGAAACCGCCAGGCCCTTGCTCATAAAGCCGGCCGTTCTGGAGGACCCAATACGCGGTCGCCACCTCAGACACAACCGTCAACGCGTGGGTTGCAACAACGACAAGACGGCCGGCACGAGACAAGAGTCGCGTAATCGAGAGGAACGAATCAATCCAGCCAACCTCCAACCCTCGGAACGGCTCGTCGAACAAGCACAGCGCCGCGTTTTTCGCCACTGTGATCGCGAGATCGACACGGCGTCTCTGTCCGAACGAGAGCGAGCGAACTGGAAGGGTTTCATCGCTATGGAGGTCGACGGCACCCAATAGCGTCGAACGACGGTTCTCGCGTTCCGTCGGTCCGAGACCCTGCGCAAGTAGGACGAGTTCGATGTTCTCCCGCGACGACAGATCGGGTAATGACAAGAACGAGTCGGGACAGAACGCCACACTCCCCTCTTTTGTCACTGTGCCAGTGCTCACTGAAGTCCTTGCAGAGCCCGAGAGTTCCCTCAGCAACGTGGATTTGCCGCTACCGTTTCTCCCACACAACACAACAACGCCCCCTGGGTCTACGTGACACGAGATGTCCTTAAGCACCTGCTTCGAACCGTAAGAGACACAGAGTTGTTGAATGGCCAGCATTGCGTTTGGATGATAGCACGGCAAACAATCGCGAAGGCACGCGTCCAAGACCTATCGACTCATTGAGGCGTGCCGAGCCAAGCGGTCCCTATCCCGTCAGTCGGACACTTGGTTGACCTCATCGACAGAAGATCTCATCAGCATCACTCGAACAGGTTCGGGTGACTGCTCGATTGGTCTCTTCTATGCTGCTCATGCGAGATGAACGCCGAAGATTGGGGACTACACTTCAACGATTCACGAGGCATTTCCACAGGAATCGCCTGTGCCTGATCTCAACTGCGCCGCTGGTTGTGTGATCGCGGAAAATGCGCTCTATCGGCTTCCTCAGTTCATCGAAAGAATATGGTGGGTTGTCGAGAAAGTTCCACACAAGGTACGCGTAGAGCTCGCGAGGCTCGAAGAAGCGCTCGGGGACGTCGAAGAACCAATGCGAGTGGATGGTAAGGTTGGCCGCGGCAAGCCGTTCGGCAACACTTTCGAGTATTCCGAATCGCTCGGCCCTCATATTGGTCACGAATAGCTTACTCGGTAGCTGGTCTGCCCATGTGGGTGGCGGAGTGTATGCCGGATTGAGTTGCACGATCCATCCTCCCGATTTGACAACTCGTCCGACGTCGTGGATGTAGTTGAGTGGACCACGCCGCGAGAACACAAGATCAAACGTGTTGTCTGCTGCCGGGACCAGACTATTCGTGACGGTCTCGTATCTGGGATTCGCATCGCCGACGACAAAATCGCAATTGGTGAGGCTCGCCTCCATCGCCCGCTTTCGTGCGGTTTCGATGAAGCGTTCCACGCGGTCATAGCCTACCACTCGTGCGCAGCGAGTTGCCACGTCGACGGTCAGTCGGCCGTCCGCGCACCCGACGTCGAGTGCCACCGTTGTGGGCGTGAGGTGCTGGTAGAGGACTTCTATGAACGCGTCCTCGCCGTTCCGATTACCTATTTCCGATCGCCATGGGTAGAGGTATCCCTCCTGGAACTGCGACATTCGGTCGTACCATTCAGGTGAGTGCGGGTGTGGTATTGAATCTGTGGTTGGGGATTGAGCCACGTCTCACCTTACTACAGCCGCAGCTGGGATGAGCAGTATCCGATGATCAGCGAGAGCAGGCGCAGCCGCTGGACTGAGATCACACCACTCTTGGGCTACTCAGAAGAGATTCGTAAAGACATCTGCACGACGAACGCAATCGAATCACTGAGCTACAGCTTGAGGAAGGTCACAAGAAATCGACTCGCATTCCCGACCATCGATCAAGCGCTGGGGCGAGGCGTCGACCTTACTGGCGATCCAATTCAAAGCGCGGGTGCCGGTCTGGACGGATTTCTACAAGATTTCTGACAGGCTCACCGCCACTCGCTCAGTCCGAATCCAGAACGTTTTCGACCGGAATGCCTTCAAATGAAGGATACAGGCTACCCAGGAGCGCCGCGTCTGCTTCGTACTCCACCCGGAACAAGTCAGTGGTAAACTGACCGACGTAGTAGATTTTGCCAGGCTCCACCTGGAACGAAACGTCATTCGTAGAGCCGAGCACGCTGCGGTACTGGCCGGTTCGAGCCCAGTAGAACATGTCCCAAGAATAGATCCCGAAATCCGCGGTGTACGTACCGGGAGGGACCGGAACAAGGATAGGATTCGAGCCTTCAGAGAATTCGATGAAGTAGACTTCGGAGATCGTCTCGTTTTCGAACCGTACTGCGCGATCCACTAATCTTGGCGCGCTGGGTGCCAATGCGAAAACGCCATAGATATAGCCGCTCTCCGAGTCAGGCGAAGCGGAAGCGTCGCGAATGGCAAACCGGTCCGAGTGGCTAACGGTTGTGCACCCAGATAGCACTGCTATGGTCACAACGAGAGGAATCATCAATCGTTTCATGGTGTGAAAACCGTAGCAGTCGGGGGTTACTTCCACAAGCGATTGCCCGCCACCCTCTACAAGAAATCGATCCAGACGGGCCTTTCCGCTCCCAATAGAGCCAGCCGCGGGCGTTGGTTCATGGCAAGACGCTCTGGACTATCCTCGGTAATGACCGGTCTTCGTTCGGGTTCGATTGATCAATACGAGTGTACCTACCTTCGACCGAGTAGATGTTGGCACCGTCAACACGGCCGACGAAGTTCCCATCCGGCCAATCATCGTACTCGAATCGAGTCACGCCGGACTTGGCAGCACGAACGTACCGCCCCACATCACGAAATGCCTCCTCGACATCGATATAAACCGCCCATTCGGTGAACAAGTCTTTCGGTTCCAAGATCATCACAAGGTAGAACTCATAGCCGTCCAGCTCGTACGACAATAGGTAGGTCCCCGCGGTGTGGAGGGAGGCCGATGCGTGATTAATGAAGTAGAACTCGATTGCCGTTGGTCTCCCAAGGTCAGATAGACGCCGTAATCAAAGAACACCTCGTCGAACTCGGTCGCATTCTCTTCAAAGTATCCGTCACCGAACAGTGTGAACTCGTGGACTACCTCGACGCCATCGACCGTGTACTCGGCGATGTACGTGCCGACCACTGTGGGGTCATCAGACGCCTTGGCCATGGGCGGTTCGGACGTGACACATCCCGTCAGGCCGAGAACCGTCAACACAATCGTAGTTATTGCCTGCTTGTAGTTTTACCCCCACAACGCAAGATCAACGTCATGTCTGCCGCAATTTCGAAGTGCCAGCGCGATCTCGCCGGCGTGGTAGCCGTCATGAAAGAAGACCCGCTGGATCGTCCAGGCTCGTGTATGGGTGAACGTCTTCTCGCCGAGCCGCGTGCTGATCTCTTCGCCAAGCGAGTCGAGTCTCCAAAGATCAAGGCAGTGCTCTACGAGGGCAAAGGATGAGGTCAGTGCGTGCTTGAGCTCAGAGGCGGACATGATGGGTTCCAGGTAATCGTCACCGGGGCAGCTATTCCCCGAGTCATGGAAGGGGGTCGCGTCGATACCCGGGGCGCCGGCGAACTCGCCGAGCCAGAAGACGCGCTGACACGCAACATGGCCGGCGATCGCCCAGACGGGCCATCGGTCCGGCGCCGCACGGTACGCGAGTTCGTCCGCCGAAAGAGACTCGACGATACGGGTTAGCGCGACGTTAAAGTGCGGCCAGTGCCCGTAGGCCTCTCGGACGGCGCGACGCAGGCCCGCTGGGCCTGTGGGATCACCCGTCGGCTTACTCGCCAAAGAGGCTCTTCACGATGTACCAGAGCTTCGTTTCGAGGACACGATACCCAAAGTACTTGAGTGCGATCTCGTAGTTCTTCTCAACCATGGTTGTGATCCGATCGGGATCTGCAAGCAGGTCCTTCGTGTCTTGCACGGTCTGCTTGCTGATGAAGTCATCCATCTCAATCACATCGAAACCGAGTGGCTTGATGTCGTGGCTGTAGATGCTGTAGTTGTTCACGACGATTGGCTTCTTGAAGTAGATCGCCTCGAGGAAGGCGTTTCCGAATCCTTCAATGAGCGACGGATAGGTGACGAGGTCGGCGTGCGGATAGATGTCCTGGAGTGAGTAGACTTTCCGACCGTCCGGCAGGGTCCGACGATAGTCGTCGATGATCTCGTCCACAAAGATTGCGCTGATTCCCATCATGTCAGCGTACTCGCGCACTCGAGTCTGATACTCGTAGCCCTCATCGCCGGATGCGTGAGAGATCACTAGTTTCGCTGGGAGGTCCATTCGGGCAACAAGTTCGATCGCGTGCTCAATACCTTTGCGCTGAACCACGCGTGTCGGTTGCAGGACCAGGAGCTCGTCCTCGCCGATGCCAAGCGCCTCACGAACATCGGCGTTGTACTCGTCAATGCCGGGCGCCGGTTTCTCAAACTCCATGACATTCGGGATGATCGTGCTCGAGATTCCGGTACGGAGCGCGAGTTGGTTCGCGCCGGAACTAT